>JALWEL010000049.1 GCA_027014065.1 DHVE2 group archaeon | reverse complement strand
CCCCGGTCGTAGGCGTTGAACGAAAGGATATCGATGTCCAGGTCGAGCATGAACCCCCACCCCGGATTGCCGCAGAGGTGGATGCCCCGCTTCCCCTTGATCTCGGCCATCATGGCGTTGATCTCGTCCTTCGCCTGGATATCCCCGTACCCCGAAAGGGCGGAAAAAATGAACTGCATCCCCGGCTCATCGATGAACATGAAGGCATTCGGATTCTTCTCCAGGAGCTGATCCAATTGGGCGTTTACCTTCCGTGCCACGAAGTCGAAAAGGATTTGGCGCACTTCGTCGATGTAGAGGATGGGGCGGTCGTTCTCGTCATGCACCACCAGCCCGAAGCTCACTGGCCCCTCCATCTGTCCCCGGATGGCGGGGTATTTGGATAAATCCTTTTCCAGGAAGAGGTGAAAAACAAGGGAAGCCTCTGGTGTCAACTGGAAAAAATGGGGATCGTCCACCTTGAAGAGGTAGGTCTCCAGGTCCTGATAAAAGGTTTCTTGGTGAAATTCCACCTTCTGTTTTTCTACATTGATCGTTGAACCCGGAAAGCGGTGTGCCACCTGGGCGTACATGTCCTCTTCGTATCGCATCTTGGGAAGCTGCGGCCAGAAGGGAATATCCACACTCATGGCAAGCGCCAGCCCTTTCTCCACGTCCGTGTGCGGCAAAACCCCCATGCCTGATGTCAAAAAATTACCCGGTATCTCCATGTCATCCTCCTGTCTTTACCCTTAAAAATTACCCTGTTTGAGGAAGGGTGTCAATGCGTATTGGGCAGGATGGAATACGCAAACTTCCAATGGGACACGGATTATCACGGATGAACACGGATAAAAACGCACTATTTATTTAAATTTTCCCACTGATTGAATTGCCCGCCCGTTTATGCTATCGGATTTATGGGAGAACAAATTGTTCTAGCATATTTACGTAGGAGTAAACCATCATGTCTCTTTTTAAAATCATGGGCAATAAGCTAATACTCTTAAAAGAAAAAGAATTTGCACTTGAAAAAGAAATACAAAAACTAACAGAAGAAAATCTCGAACTTGTCTTCGGGCTCAGAGTCGTAAAGTCAGAGTTTCATATAAATAATTTCAGAATAGACACTCTCGCATTCAACCATGAAACTTCTGCTTTCGTCATTATTGAATATAAAAGGGACAAAAATTTTAGTGTCATAGATCAAGGATACGCATATCTTTCTCTCATGCTCAATAATAAAGCAGATTTCATTCTTGAATACAACGAATCACTCAAGGAATCTCTTAAAAGAGAGCAGGTTGATTGGTCTCAATCGAGAGTACTTTTTATATCTCCAGCCTTTACTGTTTATCAAAAAGAAGCCATCAACTTTAAGGACTTACCAATCGAGTTATGGGAGGTAAAAAGGTTCGAAAATGATACTGTTTTTTATAAACAAATACAGCAAATCGGCATTCATGAAAGTATAAAAACACTATCAAAGAAAAATGGCACAATGGATAAAGTCACCAGAGAGATTAAAGTTTTCACTGAACAAGAC
>JALWEL010000048.1 GCA_027014065.1 DHVE2 group archaeon | reverse complement strand
ACAATCAGAAATACAATGAGGAAATGCAAAAGGTGGCAAAGTATCAGGCGGAGAAGGCTAAATATCGGGAAAAAGAGGCTTTGGAGAAGAAGAAACTGAAGCAGTATAAGGATAAAATTGCCGCCATAAACGAGAAGATTAAAGCTTCTGGCTCTCTCAAAAAGCAGGAAAGCCTTCGGGCCAAAATTGCATCAATTCAGGCAAAGATGTCACACGTGGAGGCAAGGATAACAGCGTTGAAGAAAAAAGAGGCAGAAATTGTGCAGAAGATGGCCGCACACAAAGCTAAGGCGGCTGAGCACTTTCAGAAGAGCAAAACTTACGAGGAGCAGGCCAGCACATTCTTGAAGACCGCCCAATCTTTAGAACGAGAGGGAAACTAATTTTTAAAAATTTTTATTTTGATTTCATCGCCAACTTTTAACCCAAGCACCCGCTCCGCGGAATCCATGTTTATTGCAAACTCCAAAAGATCCTCACTGTTGATAAGCGCGAGCAATTCTCCCTTCATGGCGTTTCCATAAGTTTTTTTCATTGGAATTCTCCGATGCTCGAGCTCAAATTCCATCACTTCTTTAACCATATCCTCCGGAATATTCGTTATCACATTTCCGAAATGGTCCACATGTATTATCTCGGCTTCTATTTCACCGTTCTTCAACGAAGGCTCCCGAACGGGATACGTTCTAAAATCGGCTATTTCCTCCAGCATGGAGAAATCACCCATGTCAACCATAGCTGCTACTGGGGCAAATATGTCACGCCCATGAAAGGTGGGATTCTTTGCATTCATTTTTATCTCGTAAACTTTTTTTACTCTCTCTTTAACGAGGGTTAGAATTCCGTTATCTGGGCCAACATAGAAAGAAGATCCCAAATCTGCCACTATACCGCGGCGCTCCGTGCCCACTCCCGGATCAACCACAAATAGATGAACTGTGCCACGGGGAAAATAATCCACTATCGATCTCAAAATGTACGACGCATGCCGGACGCTGTGCCTTTTTACCCCATGCGTTATATCTACAATTTCAGCGTTGGGATTTATTCTTTTTATTACTCCCTTCATAACCCCCGCGTAGTGATCCTCGTAGCCAAAATCTGTGGTTATTGTAATCATGTTCACCACTCAATACCTTATCTCGAAGTCTGTGTATCCCTCCGGTTTCCCGTACTTCACTTCCACCTTTTCCACCCTCGCATGTGGGTGCTTGTACTGACACAGATAAATTAATCTCTCCACTTTATCCTTGGGGCCTTCGAACACCGCTTCCACTCTGCCATCCCTTAGATTCCTGACCCAGCCTGTAACACCGAGATTCTTCGCATTTTCCTCCGTGAATGCTCTGAAGAATACGCCCTGAACTCGTCCGGAGAAGAACACGTGAGCTTTCACCTTTTCCATGGCTCTTACATCAAATTCAGGGATAAAAAATTTTTGAAACTCAGTACTTTCTCAATACGCTTATGGAATCCTGCATGAGCTGCGGCGGATTTGTTTTCTCATAGGAAATCTGTACCACTATCTCGCCCTCGCTGGTGCCGCTGGGGAGCATTACATTTCTCAAATATAGATGAACGGTCCCATTACCTCCCGTGACTCCACCCTGAGTTATGCCACAACCATTCAGAAGAATTTTCACATCTTTCAATGGTGTATCATTTTGGTCGTAAACCTTGATTTCGAACTCTCCGCTCCACTTTGCAGAGCCGTCCGCTTGGGTCTCGGCGTAAATTATTTTCGTTTTATTGCCGTCGATGAAAATCTCCCAGTCTCCAATTCTCTTCTCTTCCTTATTATTTTCCTCTTGGGCCGGGGGAACGTAGATGAAATACACCAAAAGGATTATGAGAATCACGATAATTACAATTAGAGCCGCTAAAACAGAACCCTGAACAACCAACCCTTGCTCCCTCTTTGAAATCATGGTATGTAATCTTCGAGGGGATATTTATTTTTTCCCTTTGGTGGGCGAAGCCTTCGAGACGAATTTAGAATCGCAGATGAAAAATCTCATGTCCTCGTCCAAATCTTCCCTAACTCCTATCCTCCCGGAGGTGCAAATCTCAAAATCTTTCCAAGGGGAGTGCGCAACGAAAATATCATCGCCTAATTTCTTTTCATTGTGTTCTCGCTCTATTCCGAATGCCCTGCTCCACTTCCCGGGACCGTTGCAAAGTTCCTTCGTTTTTCTCCCCCCTCGATTTTTTCTCATTATGTCTATTCCAACCAATGGCTCCACTGCACGAATTAATATGGCCTGAGGCTCCTCGCCATTGGTGGTGATGTTGAACATCCAGTTGGCGTGAACCATGTACACGAATATATGCCCACCGGGAAGCCACATTCCCCTGTTGTATTCTTTTTTCCCTTTGTACGCCCTAGACGCAGGGTCTCCGAGTCCGAAATAAGCCTCTGTTTCCACAATTTTTCCCGCAACGTATCTCCTCTGATACCTTCTCACGATTAATTTGCCCAAAAGGGAAATTGCCACTTCCTTTGCATTCCTTTGGAAAAATTTATCCTCAATGATGGAAAAATTAATCCTCGAGTCTATATTGTCCTGAAAACCGCTAACAATTGAAATGGGAAATCCGCGCTCAACTATGAATTTTTGAATCTCACCGTTTGGAGAAATGATACCGATTCTCTTTCCCTGCAATCCAAAGGAGATAAGATTCTCCTCGCTTATATCCTCAATGATGAGCTTTTTCAGTTTTCCCTCAAATTTATTCTTTCTCCCCGGAACCACGAGAAAATCCAGCCAGTAAAAATCCACGAGTTCTCTTAGCTCTTCGGAAGAATAATCACGTTGAGGAATAAAATAAAACATAGTTTACGTGCCTATGGGCCAGAAGACCTTGGCAAGCTCCACTATCACCGCAAAGGCAATTGACATGTACACCACAAGCTTCGGATCTATTTTTGGGCCCTTGCTTTTCTCTTCTTCGAAGTATCGAATAAGACCAGCAGCTGACTGAAATCCTGTTCCCTTGTTTTGCTTCGCCATATTTACCACATATTGCGAAATAATTTAAATCTTTCGCTTTTCATAGCTCTTTGTAGTAGGGAGATTCCACCACCATCCTATTTATCTCGTCATCGCTCATGTCGCATATCTCGTCCAGTATCTTATTGATTTTGCTCTTTATTTCCTCGGGCAAATTAATTTCCATGTTCTCGTTTTTCAGCTTCATGTATTTTCCGTGCTCTCCTTCAACCTTCTCCACGTCCAATGACTTTATCGTTGCGGGTATTTTCTCGCTGTAGAACCCGTACTGCATCTTCTTGTAGTCAAAGTCGGTCAATTTTTTTCCCTTTTCTTTCAGATATTCTATATCCAGAAGAGCCGCAATTCTCGAGACATAGTAGGAATGCAGCCCTCCACACTCTTTCAGCATATATGCCACAATCTCTTTTTCGTACATTACAACCACCCCCTAACCACATCCGCAATTTCTTTTATCGCTTTGCTCGCCTTTGAATCTGGAGCGAATTCAACCAGAGGCATCATGGAGTTGAGCGCCTTCGGTACCGATGAATCGTATGGTACGCGACCAATGATCTCAATATCGTTTTCCTTTGCGAATTCTTCCAATCCACGATACCCTTCGTTGAGCCCGTATTTGTTTATAATCATCTTCGTTTCAATGCCAAAATGCTTCGCTAATGCGTGCATTCTCTTCATATCGCTCAGGCTCGAAGGGGTTGGCTCACCCACCAAAAGCACTAAATTCGCACCGCTCAATGATGAAATTACCTGACACCCGATTCCCGCCGCGGCATCCACGATAACATGGTCAATTTCTCCCTTCTCTTTCCATCCTCTCGCAATCTTTTTCTCCTCGGTAACTAATTTTCCGCTGTTGGGCTTTCCCACGTCTAACTCTGCACTGACCAGTGGGCCGTACCTTGTTTTTCCTGTCCTCAGCCACCCTGAAATCGCATCGCTTATGGTTATTGCATCCACGGGGCACACCGCTTTGCACGCTCCGCAGCCCTCGCAGAGATATTGTTTTATTCTGTGATGGCCATCCACATAAATAGCTTCGTAGATACATACATTCTCGCAGAGACCGCAGTTTATGCAGGAGTCATTAATTTCGGCGGTTTTTGCATCCGTGAAAACTTCCTCTCTATCCCAGTGAGTAACGTTGAATATTATGTGAAGATTGGGAGCTTCGGCATCCGCGTCCACAGCTCCTATCCTAAAATCTTTGCTGAGAAGTGAAATAAGAGAACCGGTGATCGTGCTTTTTCCCACTCCTCCTTTTCCGCTCGCAACCACGATTTCCATTCACATCACCTCCTCGATTCTTCTCACGATATCGTTGAAAATCTTCGCAGCTTTCCCCTCAGGGTATTTTTCAACCACTGGGACTCCTGATACATAGCTGTTCAGAATTTCATCGTTCATTGGAATCTCGGCAATTATTTCGGCGCCGTATTTTTTCGCAATCTCTTCATGTTTCTCCGTGCTTCCCAAATCGCTGCGATTTATCACAATCCACGCTTTGAGATTTAATTTCTTAAGAAGTTTGAGAATCATCTCCAAATCGTGCTCTCCCAGAGGCGTAGGTTCGGAGACCGCTATCACAATCTTCGAATCCTCTATGGCTGCAGCCACATGATTGCCGGTGCCGGGCATCGTGTCGAAAAGATGAATATCCGCGGGAATGTTCAAAGCTCTTTTCCTTGCGGCCAGAACTATCGGGTATGACCTCTC
>JALWEL010000047.1 GCA_027014065.1 DHVE2 group archaeon | reverse complement strand
CAATCCCGTTGATTCCATTTCGAGATACAAATTGTTTTTAGAGCGGCTTAAGAGGGAGATTGGGGAAAAAGAGGCAAGGATGTTAGAGATAAAAAAGAAATTGAAAGAATATTATTCCCTTTTCAAAAAATACAATATCCCGTTTCAGGAGTGGTACCCCTCCAAAGTTGATGAAGGAGAAACCATAGTGAGTTTTCTGGGGCATCTATTCGGGGGGTTGAATCCTGAGATCACCGTGGAATTAGTTCATGTGGATGTGGATGAGGATTTAACGTGCCATATTCTTCTCTCTGTGAAAAACACGGGAACCTACGAGGCTAAGAACATATCCATCGAAATATACGGAGTTTTCAAATCTCAGGAGAAAATCGAATCCATGAAAGAGGGAAAGGAAATAAAGCTGGACATAGTGGGCAAGATGGATAATCCCGATGAGAACATAAATGTGGATGTGTTTTTTGAAGGTGTTGATGGAGAAATGATTACTAAATCATTTGTATTCGAGGTTAATGTAAAGGGATATACCGTTGCCTATGCCACTGGTACGGAGCACTGTGCCCTTTGTCGTGGTAAGATATTCAAAGGTGACGAGATGGTTGTGTGCTCTGAATGCGGAGCAACGTACCACAAAAAATGTGCTGAGAGATTGAGGAAATGCAAGATATGCGGTAACGTGTTCGTGTTTTGAAATTTTGAAAACATTATTATATCCTTTTCGGATTTACCCGCATGGTCAAAGCAGGAACTCTTGAAAAGGGAGATGTGATGGTCACAATTGAAGAGAGCAGCGAGAGAGAGATAATAATAAAGAGCAAATTGGAGCGACTCTACGGGGAAGCAATAAGGAAAACTGTTGAAGATATGACCTCCGACATTGTAGGAAAAATTTATGTGGAGGACATGGGCGCTCTGGACTGGGTGATAAGGGCACGCATAGAGGCGGCCATTCGCAAGTTCAGGGGTGAGGAGCAATGAATTTGCGAAGAACTCGTTTGTACATCCCCGGCAACAATCCTCATCTGGTGGAAAACGCCGGGTTGTACGGGGCGGATTGCGTAATTCTCGATTTAGAGGATTCCGTGCCTCTCGACCAGAAGTTCGACGCGAGGATATTGGTGAAATATTCCCTTAGAAATGTGGATTTCGGCCGCAGCGAGAAATGGGTTCGAATCAATTCTCCAGACACACCATTCTGGAAAGCGGATTTGGAGGAAGTTTTGCCGTATGTGGATGTGGTTAACGTTCCGAAGGTGGAGAGCTACGAGGACGTGGAGAAGATAAGCGGAATTATGGATAAAATCGAGGAGAAACACGGAGTAGTAAAAAGAAAAATAGTGCCGATTATAGAAACTCTGAAAGGGTTGACCAATGCCCGAGAAATAGCGAAGCATCCCCGCGTCGTTGCAATGGCTTGGGGCGGTGAAGATTTGACTGCGGAGTTGGGGATCCCTAAGAAAAAAGCGCTCATTCTCGATCACGTGCGTGCGGAAATTGTCATCGCTTCGAAATCCCAGGGCAAGATGGCT
>JALWEL010000046.1 GCA_027014065.1 DHVE2 group archaeon | reverse complement strand
TCCCATCACCGTGATGTTTCTCACCTCTTCGTTTTCTATCTTCAACTCAGACACGTTTGATGAATAATCTGAACCGCAATCCCTCAAATAATACAGCGTGTCCGATTTCCCGTTTATTACGTCCCCCTCGTTCAGAATTCGCTCAGCAGTTTCGTTCAAATCCAAGTTTCCGTCGTAGCGCATCTTCCACCAGTAAAAAGGAACCCTGTGGTCTTCGCCGTCTATGCTGATATTCAAAACAGTTGTGTCGTTCCAATTAAGTCGCCCATCTCCCCCGCTATAATACGATAAATTCGCAGTGAAAACGTATTTTCCGTTTACCCTATGTTTTTCATTCCCCCATGCAACTTCGTGCACCTTTCCATCATTAAAGTCTATCTCATACTCCGAGAAAGGAATTATGCGGGAATTCTCGCCAACAATCATACTATCTGACCATCCCACGCGCATTGTGGAATTAACCACCCGAAGCAACATATTAAAAACGTGACCCACCGTTAGATTTGAATCCATAATGGTGTACCATCTTCCATCGTCGTAGGTATCCAAAGTTCCGATTTTGCCTATCAACCCACGCAAATTCGAAAAAACCACGTGTAAATAAGAGACGTTGAGCTCGCAGTTTTTCAACGCCACATTGTGCACTTCCATTTTAGAACCAATTATTGAGGAATTATAGACTTTCAACTCCGACAATACTCCATTTTTAGAAACTATTTTCCCTTCATAATTTCCATTGGCCACGAGAGACGAATTTTTCAGAATTATTTTTCCATCCACCTGTATCCATTTCGCAAATAGATTAGAGTTCACCAGCACCAAATTACCCGAAACACTCAAAGAATTGAACGCGACCGCTTTATCGCTAACCACATAGTTCCCGTGAATTACAATATGAGATTCCTCGGAGTAAGTGGGATATGTAATAAGGTACAACGACGAAAAGATAATCGCGAGGATTAGAAGAGGAGCAATTATTTTCGATGCCTTCTCCGCATGCATGGAAACCATAACGAACAGAATTGCCACCAAAGTTAGAACAACCACTGCAAAATTAACTACAAATGCGATTTCAGCATCCCAAACCAAACGGATGAACCAACCCCCCTCATAGGGCAAACCGGAGAAGTATATAGCCAAAATAGAGAAAAACGTAATTGTGTTGACGGCCAGAGGCAGAATTCGTTTGGAGGGTAATGCGCACAGGGCAGAGACGAAGAGCAGGAGCACGAAATATGCCACAGGGTAGAAAAAAGAAATGATGTAAAGAATTCCAACCATAATTGCGACTGGAACTGATTTTTTGAGTGGTTCGCTCTTTATAAATTTACCTAAAAAAAGGACTACTCCCACGTCGGAAAGAAAATTCAAAAAAGAGAGCAGAATATGAAGGCGTCCCAACAGGCCAAGAGCGATTAGTATCAAGGCTATCTGTTCAACCATCACACAAATCTCCCATTGAAATAAAATGCCTAAAAGTATTTTTAATTTTCCTTCAGCATATGGCTCCCGTCGCATGTGCGTGCGGAGTTCAGATTGAGGCCCTCGCGGCACACGGAAAAGGGAATTGAGAATTTATCCGCTATGTCTCGCAGAGTTTTCAGCATTTTGAACCTCAGCTCTCGGGGAGCGTATCTGATTCCTCGAATCATCTCGTTTTTCTCGTAGTAAATCTCGCGGAGATATTCGGCTTTATCCTTAAACACGCCGGCCACGCGCCTGAAATTGTCCCCTTTGGCTTTGTAAGTGGAAGATATTATTTGATCCACTCCTAAAGATGCGAGCTCTTTAACTAAATCACGAAGATCCGAAAGAGAAGAGTTTATCCCCGGAATTAGTGGGTCTATTCGAACCGCAACCTTAACGCCCTTTTCCTTCAAACTCTCTATGGCCATCAATCTTCTCTCGGGCGGGGGCGCGAATGGCTCTAATTTTTTCGCCAGATGCTCATCCATTGTGGTTATGGTGATTGAAACCACCGAGGGCATGGACGAGAGAATATCCCTGTCCCTCGCAACTAAGTCAGATTTCGTAAGAATAAGAACTGGAAAATCGTATCTGCGCAATAATTCCAGAGCACCACGGGTTATTCTTTTCTCCCTCTCCACCTTCGGGTACGGGTCCGAGGAATTGCTCATGGACACGGGCATCCTCTTTGCCTTTTTCAAGTCCCTCTCGAATTTTCGGAGAAAATCCTTTTTCTCCCTCACCCTCCACGGGTCAGGGATGTAGGAGGAGATGTAGCAGTAAATGCACCGGTGCTCGCATCCCGTATATGGGTCCACGGAGTACTTCGTTGGGCAGGTGCAGAGCGGGAAGTTCCAAGGGTCGAAGAGGTGAAGATAGTACACAATCCTGGAAAAATGCGAAGGTATTTAACACATTTGCCTCACGCATAATTCTCAAAGATATGAATTTTTCTCAAAAGATATTAATACTAAAAAATCCATGCAAACATTATGAGTACGGAGGGTACCCTCAAAATGCTTGTTGTGGACGACGAAACTGAAATCACGAGGCTCGTTTCTCTCTACTTTTCAAAGAGAAATTATAAAGTTCTGATCGCAAACAGCGGGGGAGAGGCTATAAAGCAGGTCAGAGAGAATCCTGATTTAGATGTGATTCTTTTGGATATAATGCTGCCTGACCACAGCGGCTTAGAGCTCTTGGAGCAGTTCCGAAATTACATGAAGGACGCTGCAATCATAATGGTAACCGGGGTTAACGATTTAGAAACCGTGGTCAACGCAATGAAGTTAGGCGCAGATGATTACGCGGTGAAGCCGTTCCGGTTGGGGCAGTTGGAGGAGAAAATTGAATCGGCGCTGCGCAAGAGGAGCATGTCAAACATAATGGGCTCCGGCGGGCTCACCGCAGAGGAAGCCCTGCAAAAGATTGAAGAGATAAAAGAAAAAAGCGCCGTGGTAACATTCATTTTTGACGATTCGGAAGAATTGAATAAATTCACCGAAGAAGTGAAGAAAAGGGGAGACGTGGAAATCATAGACATAAGAGTGGGTGAGAATTACGAGATAAGCCTTAAGCTCATCCCGAGGGAAAAATGACCGAAATCGTTGGAGAAGTGGAATACATTCATCCATACGGTAGAGGGTTTTTGATTTACACCGATAAAGAGTGGAAAAAGGGAATTGTGAAATTGGAAGAGAACTCGCTGGAAATCATCGACGAGGAAAAAATAAGGATTCCCTTGGATTACGTTCTGAGCATTGACAAGAGCATAAATCTGCCGGTGCTCAAGGAAGGCCGCGCATTTTTGCTGGTTGAGTACATCAACATAAGAAGGAGAGAGAATGTGTATCTTCTCGTCTCGGGGGAATCCAATTTCATTCGAAGGCTGCGATTCCACTTGCTTAAGAACATAGTGAAAAAGCAAAAAATAATGTATCGTATCGGGGAGAAATGGTATCCCGGGCTAATGAACGTGGAGAATAACGTTGTGGTCATCTCCGGAATAAAGGGAGTGAAGATAAATGTGAAAGACATAATGAACATCGAGAGGAAAAAGATAGAGTACGGGTTCAGAAAGATTGGCGTGATTTCCATAGACTACATAGAGGAAGAGAAGAAGAACCTCGCGATTTTCGTGGAGCCAATAAAGAGGATGTTCTTCTGGCAAATTCTGTATCAGGTGGTGGAAGATTACATCAACACCGAGATAATAGGGGGAATGAGCAACTTAGAGAAGATGGTTCTTCATCTGATTAACAAAGAATGGGAATACGAGGACATCAGAAGAAAATTGGAGCTGAAAGATGAGGAACTAAGCGAGATCGTGGAAAAATTCGTGAGGCACGGAATAGTTAGAAAAATAATAATTTTGAAGCTCACAGAGAAGGGGAAAAAGGCGATAACTTTCATGGGCGAGGAAGAGTTCGAATAATTTCCGCCGCTTCTTTCAAATCCCTCGCAACGTAGTCTCCGTACTTCGTCCACTCGCCAATTTTTATTGCTATCATTCCCACCGATTTTGCGCCCTTCATATCCCTCTTCTCCGAGTCTCCTATGTAAATCTTCGGCTCGCTCTTTGAATTTCTAAGCGCCATTTGAAATATCTTCGGGTTCGGCTTACCCACGCCGGCGTCTTCGGCGGTGGTCACGGAGTCGAACAGCTCATCTATTCCGAGAGAATGCAATAGCCTTTCAGTGTACGGCCTATCGCCGTCGGTTATTATTCCCATGTGCTCCGCAACTTCCCTTATTTTTTCCAGCCCCTCTTTCGCCCCAGGAGCGAGGCGCACGTACTTCGCGTGCACATTCAAATACTCATCTAAAACCCAGTACGAATCGTTTGCGCAAAGGGGCTCGGGGGAAATGTTCTTCACCGCATCCAGTATCAAATATCTTATGGGTGTGTATTCTTCCGCCCTCTTGTCCATGAACGGCTTTCTAAACGCCTCTATTCTTTCGAGTATTTCTTCGGCGCTAAGTTGAATTTTGAATCTTTTTCCAACCGCTTCCGCCAGCTTCAGAATCGCGAGATTTTCGCTCTCCATGTCCGTTATCGTACCCGTCATGTCGAGAAACACGTCCATGCTGGGTTATAGAAAACGCAAATAAAAAATATTCATTCCCATGCCCGAGCATGCGGAGATGCAAGTTCTGCGGCGGAGAAGCATACCTCGTGATGAAATCACCCAAGATGGCACTGTGCAGGGAGCATTACAGGGAATTCGTGGAGAGAAAAATAGAAAGGACAATTCACCATTACAAAATGCTCAAAGAAGGGGATAAAATCCTCGTGGCCGTAAGTGGGGGCAAGGACGCACTGGCAACCGCAAT
>JALWEL010000045.1 GCA_027014065.1 DHVE2 group archaeon | reverse complement strand
GTATCCACCTTTCTCCGCGTCTTCTGCGCTCCAGTCAATTTTTTCTATTTTTTTCTCTATCTTTTTCCCGGAAAAATCGTACACGTTCACCATGTCATCGGTGACTTCGCAAACTTCCCCGTCTTTCAGAATAATTACTCGATTGGTGTACGATAAAAACGCGGGGATATCCGAAGCTAAGAATTTCTCGTGGTCTCCTATTCCGACGACCAGCGGACTATCCTTTTTTGCGGCCATTATCTTCCTCTCATCCGCGTGTATGGCAACGATTGCGAAAGACCCGCGAAGATGGGAAATTGCCTTGAAGAACGCATCTTTCAAATTCCCTTGGTAATATTTTTCGATTAAGTGTGCTATCACCTCGCTGTCGGTGTCCGATTTGAATTTGTGCCCCTCTTCAATTAGCTTTTCTTTTAGTTCCATGTAGTTCTCGATTATTCCATTGTGCACAATGGCAATTTTGCCGGAGCAATCGGCGAATGGGTGCGCGTTTCTGTCATCGGGAATGCCGTGGGTGGCCCATCTGGTATGGCCTATTCCAACGCTTCCGTCAAAATCGATTTTTAAGTTGTCGATGTATCCCTTCTTTTTCTCTATTTTCAGCTCTTCGCTTATTATCGCCACACCTGCAGAATCATATCCGCGATACTCCAATTTTTTGAGGGAATTCAAAAGCACTTCCCTTGCGCTTCTAAACCCAATGTAGCCCACTATTCCGCACATATTACCTCACGCTCTCCCCGTTTAACACGTCTTCTGTTAGAACCTTCAAATCCCTTATCTTGCTGTTTGCTCCAATCCTTATTCCGGGATGCACGATTACCATGGCACCTAACACTGTGCCATCTCCTATTACTGCCCCTCCTTCGCAATCCACAATCTCCCCGTCCATTATTCTCTCTCTTTTTCCGGATATCGCTACGAATTTGGGTCCGATGCTCACATCCCTCCCGATTACGCTATTCTTTATCAAAGCGCCTTCTTCTATTCGTGTATCCTTCATTATTATGCTGTTTTCCACGTAGCTTAATGCACCAATAATTACTCCGTCCCCGATGCTAGTGTCCCCGATGATTACTGAATTCGGACCAATATCGCAATTTTTACCGATTTTCACGTTGCCCCTTATGTATGCACCGGCCCCTATTTTCGTATTTTCTCCGATTTCCACATTGCCGATTATGGTTGATTCTTCGATTTTTCCGGAGAGTCTTCTTACGTTGCTCCGGAGGGATTGCTCGTTGAGCATTAACAGGTCCAGAGGATAAATGGCATCGCTCCACCCGCAATGCGAGATTTTCACATTCACTTTCATTTTTTTCAGGACATCCGTCAATTCATATGTGCCCATCTCCATCATCTTTTCAATCTCTCCGAATATCTCCGGAGAGAAGCGACCCATGCCGGTGAAAATTAAGCCCTCATCCTGAGAATCTCCGCTCGTGAAATCTTCTAACTTTCCGTTTTTCACTTTCACAATTCCGTATCTCGAGGCTCTCTTGCTGTAAGTGGCGATTATAGTGTTTTTCTCTTCTTTGAGCAACTCTTCAACGCATTTTTCGCTCACTATGTTATCCCCGTACAGAAGCAAAAACTCCTCATCCGTTCTCGCTTGATAAAGCGCGTGGGCCGTGCCTAGCAATTTTCTCTGGGTCACGTACTCTATATTCACGTTGAAATCTTTGCCTGAGCCGAAGTACTGCTTAATCTTGTCGCTCTTGTAGCCCACCACGATTGTTATATCCTTTACGGAATTTTTCCTGAGTGCCGTTATAACGTACTCTAAAATCGGCTTGTTTCCCACGGGAAGCATAACCTTGGGCATGTAAGCGGTTAAGGGCCTGAGCCTGTAACCCTCCCCCGCTGCCAGAATTATTGCACGCATAGCAGTATAATGTATCTTTGCTATATAAAAAATTACCATGCCGAAATTTTTATTACTCTAATTCCCATAATCACGAGGTGATTGAATGATTGAAAAATTTCACTGCCGACTGGTCACGTGGAGGGACATTGAATTATGGAGCAAAGACATCGTCAGGAAGGTAATAAAGAGCGGCTATGAGCCTGAAATCGTGATTGGCCTCGCCCGCGGCGGTCTCGTGCCAGCGAGGTTGATAGCGGATTACCTGAATATAAAAGATTTGTACGCGGTGAAGACGGAGCATTGGGGTCTTACGGCGACCCCAGATGGAAAAGCGAAACTCGCGCAGGGATTGCAGGTGAGCATCGAAGGTAAAAAAATACTGGTTGTGGACGATATCACAGATACTGGGCAGAGCATAAAGTTAGCGTTGGAGCATGTGATTAATCACGCGCCGAAAGAAGCTAAAACTGCTACGCTTCTTCACATAACGCATTCTAAATACGTCCCCGATTATTACTCGGAAGAGGTACCCGAGGACAACTGGACATGGTTCATATTCCCGTGGAACGTTTACGAAGACCTGAGAAATCTGATTCAAAAGACCCTTTATCGAGGAAAGAACATGCAGGAAGTGAAAAAATCGCTTTTAGAGCAATTCGACATCAATGTGAATATCAGGGTAATAAGCGAAGTTCTTCGTGATTTAGAAAGAAGAAAAATAGTGAAAAAGAAAAATGGAAAATGGGAGCTGGTAAAATGAAAAGATTACGAGAATCCCTTGAGAATGCGCCTGTGATAATGAAGGGCTCGTATCCTTATTTCATTCACCCTCTCACCGACGGAATACCGGAGATAAATCCCGCGGTCCTTAAGGATGCGGTGAACGAGATAATAAAGAGAATCGATATCGATTCATTCGATAAGGTGCTCACCGTGGAGGCCATGGGCTTACCGATAGGTGTGGCCCTGAGCATGGTCCTTGAGAAGCCAATGACCGTGGTGCGAAAAAGAGCATACGGTCTTCCGGGAGAAGTGGAAATCGTGCAGCACACTGGCTATTCTTCTGGGAAATTGTACATAAATTCCATCTCGAAGGATGACACAGTTCTCTTGGTGGATGATGTTCTGAGCACGGGCGGGACAATGGAAGCGGTGGTGGATGGAATAAAAAAAGTGGGCGCTAAAATTTCGGACATTGTAGTCATAGTGAATAAGCATAAGAATTTGGAAGAGGTTGAGAGAAAAATCGGGATGAAAATAAAAACACTGGTGAACATAGAAATAAGGGATGGAAAGGTTCACATCTTAGATTAAATCGTTTTTTCGATTACCTCATCTATCTCTTTTTTGAACATCTCGTACACCGATTTTGTAATCTCTTCCCTCATCTCCGGCGGGAGGGTTATGACCCCAAGCTCCGCAAAAGCTTTTATCAATTTTGTCATTGCCTCTGACTCCTTCACCTTGGCGGCAACGTAACCTAACATTGCTTCTCTTATTGCTTCCTTTATTTCAGGGTTCTCTTTCATCTTCTCCTTCAGATATGATTTTATCTCGTCCTTCATTAGATCTCGAACGGCCTCGATGAAGAGCTCCTCCGAGGGCAGGACATCCTCCGACTTCTTAATCAGGGTATCGATATTTTTTATCATAATTTTCAATATCACTCCGAGATATAAGTATGTTTCTCCATGCTAAGTGAGGAAAATTTTATGCAAGAGGAACGCATCTATTTCTCCGTGAATGCGCATATCTCGCAGGAAGACAGCTTTTGGGTTATGCGGGAAATTGAAGAGATATTAAAAGAAGCGGGGACAAAAAGCAGATGGTGTTCAACTGAGAATAAATAAGAGCGAAAACCTTAAAATAGAAGGAGGCGATGTATAAGTATGGCTATGGCTAATGTGGAGTATGTAATAAGCGAGGAGGGAAAAAAGAAAGCGGTTTTGATTCCATGGGATGAGTACCAAGAACTGATTGAGGATCTCCATGATCTTAGAATAATAGCGGAGAGAAAAGAAGAGGAGACAATATCTTTAGACGATCTTAAAAAGAGGTTGAAAAAGGATGGCCTACTCAATTAACATCAAAAAATCAGTGGAAAAAGATTTAAGAAAACTGCCAACTTCGGTGATAAGTAGGGTAATAGAGGCCATAGAGAATCTGAAAGATAATCCATATCCAAGGCAGTCTAAAAAATTAAAATCCACCGAGAAAACATACCGGCTCAGAGTTGGAAACTATCGCATCATATATCAGGTCGACGAAGAGAAAAAAGAGATAGTTGTTTATCATGTGCGGCACAGAGAAAATGTGTACGAGAAACTATGAGTTGAACTTTAGCCTATTTCATTTGGTGTACACGAGGGGTTAGCTGCGGAAAAGAACTCGGCACTGGAGGCACCGGCTCGCCGAGTGCACATAGTGGTAGCTTCACGCAAGGCTGAACAGATAGAGTAGGGTAAACAAAAACCCTAACCTCTCCAATAAGAATTTATATTTTCACCGCATAGGCCACATGTGAAAAGGGAACTGGTCTCGAAGCTCAAGGAGATAAAGCGCGACGAAAAGAGGAAAAAGGATAAGTTCGCGGAGATACCGCGCAATTTTTACCGTGAGGTTGTGGACGAGATTGAGGAGATGCAGATAGCCGCCAAGAATTATTTTGACAAGGGAGAATACGAGAAGGGGGCGAAGCTGAGCGAGGAGATAATAAAGGCCAAGAACTCTCTGGAAGAGATAATGGATATACGTATTCGAAAAATATTGATGGCTGCGGTCTCCGAGACAATACAGGTAAAAAATATTACTAAGGAAGAGTTATCGCTGTTCAACGACATAAAGGACATGGTTGAAAATTTCAAAAGGAGCATAATGAACAGGGAACCGGTGGAAATGATTAGGGAGAAGATAGAAATCGTGCCCGTGGAGGAAAAA
>JALWEL010000044.1 GCA_027014065.1 DHVE2 group archaeon | reverse complement strand
GTTCATGATTATATGAATGATTGATGAAATAATTTCCGATATCCTGACCGTAATCATATTTCTGTTTTTCATCGTTTATGTAGTTAGAAAAAGGGGATTTGACAAATTATCCTATGTGCTCCTCCTCCTGGCGGGGGGGATGATTATTGTGGGGATCTCCGATATCATTGCCCTTCTTTTCGTAAGCAATGTTGGTGTTGAATGCATGGCCGGGCGGGTTACCGCGTTCGGGGTGATGCTGGCCGCCCTAGGGCTCATATCCTCACTTTCCATGTTTCCAAAGAAGAACATAATTTACAAAGCGATACCCTCTCTTTACATAGTCTCCTCTTTATTGGTGGTTTATCTTTTTTTCTCCCCTCATTTCCTTTACTGCGACCCGTTGTGGGGTGGAACTCGGGGATCTTTGTGGGTCCTTTATTCTCTCTGGGTTTATGAATTGCTGTTCTTTTCCGCGTTCATAGCCTTTTACTCGGTTATAAAATCAAAAACGAGAGTTGAAAGGATGCAATTCCTGTACATGTCCATAGGCTCCCTCATTGTGTTGGTTTATCTCGGAATAGCTCAAATTGTGCCTTATTTCTTGGAAGATGTGGAATACTTCACCGCCGTACATGTTCTACCATTCATGGGTATTTTTTTCACCATTGCTCTGATAAAGTATGGAATGTATGTGGTCTCACCCATTAGAGAAAGTCACAAGCCAATAGTGTGTGAGTTGGACGTAATTTATGGGGAAATAAACGGAATATACAATATAAACGCCGCTTACAAATCTTTCAGGAAGGAAATATCTAAAGTGCCGGGCATGGTGATAACCATTCGCCCACCAGATGTCCTAAAAAATAGGTACGTAATGGAAAAAACACCGATTCTGTGGCTCACGTATTTTCCATATCTCTATGATAAAACGATTATTCCCGACAGACTGCATTTCGAAGTAATGTACTCTGTGATAAATTTTGTGGACAACGGCGGGGAAATAGTGCTAATAGACGGTGTGGAATACTTGATCGAGAATTTTGGTCGTGGCTCGTTTTTGGAGTTTGTTAAAGGGATAAAGGAAATAAACGGACGTGTAACCGTTGTTTTGGCAATTCATAATGAAAAAGTGGTCACCGGATTTGCAGACGTGGTCAAAGGAAAGAACTGCAGAATTGCCGATCCTCGCATAATCATAATAAAGGACGAGAGGGAACTGACAAAAAAAGAGGAGCTTTATATTATAACCACAAGAGATAAGGAGAGTATAGAAAGGGAATTTTTAGGTCACCTTGAGATCCTGAGGTTGGGCGACGAATACAGCGTAGATCATCTTTTGTTCGAGGGAATAAACAAAATAGAGTTATCAACCATGTGGGATTTGTACATAGATTGCACCGATTATATCATTTCCCTGGGAGGAGAGAAGAAGTTTATGAATTTTCTAAAGGATGCCATGGATATCATATTGCCTCGTGGGGGAAATATATACTTGAAATACACTCCCCGCGCCGAAGAATCGCTACTTATTGCCCCACTTATTGAGGATATTAGATAGATTCGATTCTCTCCTTTGCAATCTCATATGCCTTTTTGCCGCTGAGGAGCATGCCCCCGAAGGTTGGCCCCATGCGCGGGGCACCGCTCACTGCGTTGGCGGCCATGCCGCATACAACCAATCCCGGATACATCTCTTTGGTGTTGGTGACCGTTGCCACGTCTCCAACTTCCACGTGCATAGGGCCTTCACCGGCGATTATTATTTCTTTTTCTCTCTTCGCTAAGTGATGAACAACTTCCGCGGGATGGCCGGTTGCATCTATCACCACCTTTGCCGAAATCACCAAGGGGTCAACCATTAGATTTGCTATTTGCACAGTAGACCAGTTAATAACCACACCCTTCACCTTATTGTCCTTCACAACCACGTCCTCTGCGAATATTCCGTTGAGTATTGTTGCGCCGCTCTTTGCCAAGTTGTATATGAGCACCCCTGCAAGCTCCACGGCGCTGGCCACGTACAGCTCTCCTCTCTTTTCGTATTTCAGCCCTATTTCATCGAAAATTTCTTTTGATTTTTCTGTGAAGGTGATTACGTTGAACATCATTCCTCCTGCCCAAATTCCTCCCCCTAAGGATAAACGACGATCAAGCAACACGGTTTTGTAGCCGTCCTTCGCAAGTCGGTAAGCGGCGTAAAGCCCGGAGGGACCGCCGCCAACCACAACGGCATCTACTTCCAGAGAATTTTTCAGAATTTTGAAGTATTCGTCGATTATTGCCTCGCTGATCTTCTTTTCGAGATTCATGGTTGGAGGCATGGGGTGCATCTTAATATCGTTTTCCTCTTCTCTCTTCCCTGTACTTTTTGAACATGTATTTGGCGGTTCCCCAGATGATGAGGGGCGGTAAGACAATCCATATTAAAAACGTTGAAAAGCACACCTCTTCTCTATATTCTATTGGGGCTAAAAGAATCGAGGCAAACCAGAATGTGAAAACGGAGCTCCAGAGAACGCTTATTAGGGCCCATTTCCCGTAAAAATATTGCATTCGAAAGCTGAGCGTGGCCATAAGCGACCTGTAATTTGTCAGATAAGTGATCCCGTGCATTCTCTCATATATTCTTTCGGGTTCAGTATTCTTCACCCATGAATGTATGGCTATGTACATTCTGGGCGAAATGAGGAAAGAGATAAATGCGATAAAGAAGAACACCAGTACCCAGAGCATAGGTGGAACCATCTTCAGCGCCTCTTGGCTTTATGTCTGAAATATATTTAAATTTTCCGTGATTTAGGTGGGCCAAAAATGTTTAGATAAGTTTAAATATTTATTTGCAATCTTCCCGTGATGCTTCTTTCAGAGCTCAGGCCGGGAGAATACGGAATAGTCAAAAAGATAGGCGGAAGTGGTGCGATACACCGCCGTTTGTTATCCATGGGGCTCCTTCCCGGCGCTATAGTGCGAGTCGTCAGGATTTCTCCCTTCGGAGATCCAATAGAATACGAAATACGCGGGTTTTTTATCTCTCTCAGAAAGCAGGAAGCGGCCAATGTGGAAGTTGATAAAATAGTCCCCCTCTCCCTCGTTCCCGGGAATTCTGATGTGAGGGTTATTTTCATAGATGGGGGCGTGGGGTTTGTGCAGAACATGGGTGCAATGGGCATTGCAGTGGGCAAAATATTGAAGGTTATCAAGCCATGCTGTCCCATGCAGGTTCAAACTGAGAGGGGAATTTTCACCGTGGGACGCGGCATGGCCTATCGCGTGTTTGTGAGGTGATTTTGTGCTAGTTGCGCTTGCTGGCAATCCAAACACCGGGAAATCCACAATTTTCAATGCATTGACCGGAATGAAGCAGCACGTGGGCAACTGGCCCGGGGTCACCGTGGAGAAGAAGGAAGGGGAGATGGAGATAAATGGAACTCGCGTAAAGGTTGTGGATCTTCCGGGCACGTATTCCCTCACCGCGTACTCTATGGAAGAGATAATAACGAGGAATTTCATAATAGAGGAGAAGCCCGATGTCATCGTGGACATAATCGACGCGTCCAATTTAGAGAGGAATTTGTATCTCCTCACCGAGCTTTTGGAATTGCATTCTAAAATAATTGTGGTTCTCAATATGTTTGACGAGGCTGAGAAAAAGTACAGCATTGATGTGGCGAAGATGTCTCGCATTTTGGGCCTACCTGTGGTTCCCGCCGTGGGAATTCGGGGGAAGGGGATTGACGAGCTGAAGGAGAAAATTCTACGAGGGAAGTTCAATCCCAAGAAGGTTGAATATCCGGAGGACGTGGAAAAGAGAATAGAAAAAATAGAGGAGAAAATAAGGAAACTCGGTTTTGAGCCCGCAAGATGGTATGCGATAAAGGTCATAGAGAATGATGTAGAAGTGGTTAAAAAAATAAAGGACAAAGGTGCGAGGGATATATTGCACCTAGCGGAGCACCTCAGGCACGAAATCGAAGATATTTATGGGGATGATATAGAAAGCGTAATGACCTCTTTCCGATATTCTTTTGCCCACGGGTTGTTTCACGAGGTTGCGGAGCCAATAAATGTGGGGGGTGTGACCATAACGGACATGCTGGACCACGTGATTACGCACAAAATATTTGGAATTCCCATTTTTCTTGCTATAATGTATCTCTCTTTTCAATTTGTGTTCTTAGTGGCCGCACCTTTTCAGGATGCCATAGACCTGCTATTCAACGGAAAAGGCACAGTTAGCGGGCACATTCCCGGCTTAGTGGATCTATCGTATAACTGGATGGTCACCTTCATGCCAGATTGGCTCTCATCCTTCATCAATCATGGCATGCTCCGCGGCCTCGGAGCTGTGCTCACCTTCACCCCAGTCATCATGCTACTATTCCTGATTCTCTCATTTTTAGAGGATTCCGGCTATCTTGCGAGAGTTGCGTTTCTAATGGATAGCATAATGAAGAAGATGGGATTGGAAGGCCGGGGAATAATTCCTCTCATGCTTGGATTCGGATGCAACGTGCCCGCGGTGATGGCGACACGAACTCTTAAAGATGAGAAAGAGAGAAAACTAAGCATTGCGCTTAACCCTCTTATTCCATGCGGGGCCAGAATTCAGGTATTTGCATTCCTCTCGAGCATATTTTTCCCTTCAAATCCCGCTCTGGTGCTCTGGAGCCTTCTAATTCTCTCCATGGTCGTTGTATTCGTTTTAGGATTCATTTACAGCAAAACCATATTTCGCGGCAGAAGCGAGCCGTTCGTTCTCGAATTGCCACCGTATAGAATGCCCACCATGAAGGGAATTTCAATTCACATGTGGGAGAAGAGCGAAGGATTCCTGAGGAAAGCGGGAACCATAATTGTTGGTGCGGCAGCGATAATATGGATATTCGCCGCGCTCCCATGGGGCGTGAAATACGGCTCTCCCGATAGCTATATAGGTATGTTCGCGCAGTGGATTGCTCCCATAGGCACGGCGTTCGGGCTCACTCCCCAGGCGATAATATCCCTCATATTCGGGTTCTTCGCCAAGGAAGTTGTTATCGATGTTCTCTATGTACTGTTCGGAAGCAAAGATGCAATTTTAGCATCAATGACATGGGCTCAGGCATATTCGTTTATGTTATTCATGCTCTTCTACACGCCATGCGTTGCTACAATCGCGACCATATACAACGAGACAAAGAGCAAAAAATTCACCCTATTCGTAATTTTAGAGGGTTTCATTCTCGCCGCTCTTTTCTCATTCACTTTCTACACGATTGTTACTCTTCTGGGGGTGGGCGCGTGAAAAAGGAGATGAAGGTGCGAAGCGCCGTGATTTACTCTTTCTCTTTAATAGCGCTCTCTCTCTATTTCTCCGTGTACAACATTCTCGCCTACTTTTCCATATCATCCGGAATTTACTTGGCCATTCTCTCATTGGTGAGCCTGCTCTCAATACCTTTGTTTTACAGGGAGAAAAAAGTTCTCTTTTTCTCTCTCATCGCAGTTCTTTCTTTCCTTATATCCCTCGGAGTTATGCTCTCTCCGGATATTAGAGCGCCTGGAGATTTGATGGACGCGTTCATTCTCCTCTTAGTGGGTTCCCTCATGGCCGCCGGCGCTAACGACACTTTCAAGTTTCTGTACAGCGGTTTGTCCTTCTATTTAGTGGGTGTTTTTCTCCTATTGGCTTTTGCAGCAATAAAAATAACTATATTTTTGGCCACTTTGCTCGATTACTATATAAATTGTTTAGGTGAGAATTGCGCCC
This sequence comes from DHVE2 group archaeon, assembly GCA_027014065.1. Lineage (GTDB taxonomy): Archaea > Thermoplasmatota > Thermoplasmata > Thermoplasmatales > Aciduliprofundaceae > JAADDK01. The sequence continues at coordinate 9,605 of JALWEL010000044.1, read as the reverse complement.
CTTACCCGTTTGCCGTGCTTCCCTCTTTCATTCTCTTTATCCTCGTACTTCCCGCCATTTATCCATACTTCGCGCAAAGCATATTCAGGAGAGAGCTGAATGATAAAGAAGGTTCTTAGGGGAATTTGCGAAGGAAAAACGCTTGCGGAAATATCCGAAGAGATGGATATGGAGTACTCCGCCTTAATTGCTATGCTGGAGCATATGGTGAAGATGGGTTATTTGGTTCGGGGTAAAAAAGAAAACAACGCCATTTGTTCCACATGCCCCCTGCAGAAAGTTTGCTCTGAGAGGAGTTACACCGTTTATTTTCTCACGGAGAAGGGGAAAAAGTTGGTGGGCTCATGCTAATCTCTCTGGACATATGTCCCGGCGGGAGCAGTGCCTGCATTTTCCCGGGCGATTGTGGTTGCGATGTACCTCGCCCGTTTTCATGGCTTTGCGCATCTCTTCAACCTTCTTCAGCATTATCTTTTTCAGATCTTCCTCGTATTCTATTTTGTAAATTTGAGGCCCGTACTTCAATATTCCGTAAGGGGGAGTTCCGTAGTTCTCTTCCACCAATAGCATGTAAGCGGTGAGCTGCATTATGTGCGAAAAAAGCGGTCCCTTGGGAATTCTACCGGTCTTCACTTCCACGGGCACGTAGCCCTCTTTTACTTTGAGAAGCATGTCTGGGCGGCCCCATATCTTGTATTTTTCGCTCTTCAAAATGGGTGCTCTTTTCAGATCATCGATGTATATGATTTCTCCATCAGGTAATCGAAGCTCGCTTCTTATTTTCGAGTAATGCATTTCGCTCCTCAACGCTAAGTAGAAGAAGAACGTGGCAAATATGAGCCACAGGAGAGAGGCTATTTCTAGTACATATCCCAGAAGGAAATTTGGATTCATTATGAATGTCACGGCGAAAATGGAGAAAATGGTGGCTGCCGATGGAAGAATGAGCATCATTCTCTTGAAGTTGTCATGCCACATGGTTATGTATTTTTCGGATTTCCACAGAAAGTAAATGGCAGCCAAGAGCCAGAACACAGCTATGGCATCAAAAATTATTCCGAGGGTGTAGGAAGAGTAGAACATGGAAATGCCCACCAGCGAGGCTATCGTGCCCCCTATTGCGAGATAAAGCACTGACCTTTCGGAGCTCTTTGCCGTTTCGTACTCTTTCATTCCCTTCTTCGCCTTCTCACTGATATCTTTATGTTTTTTTACTCCTTCGTTTTCTACATTTTTCTCTTTTTTGCTAAGCCACCAGCTAAGTGGGCAGTACGAATACTTTTCAATGTCCCCTGCGGAGATGTAGTCCACGGGATAATTACGGCTGGGAGATATATAATTTTATCGGTGAAAAAGGGAGATAAAAAATATAAATAGTTGGTGGAGTATTCTCAATCGGTGATTGCCATGGATGATACAGACACAATTATGAGTGAATATTATGAGAAGCACATAGTAAGCGCCCTGATTGGTATAAACTGCGACACGGCGAAAATAGAGGAAGTGTCTAATGCTCTGGTTGGTTATAACAATGTGGAGGATGTTTTTCTCACCACCGGGAATTTCGACATAATAATAAAGGTTAAATTTCCCGAATATTCCAGCTTGAAAGATTTCATACTAAACGACATCTCAAAGCTTGAGGGGGTGAACAAGACCGAGACGATGCTTGTTGTGAGCACATACAAGGAGAGAGGGATAAAATTCGACTGAGGTGATAAGAATGGACGAGAAGGAAAAACTGTATAAGGAGATAATTGCAATATTGGATGATATAATAGAAGACACGTCAATTCCCCGCAATATAAGGAGAAGCATAACCCATGCAAAGGAAACACTCGCGGATGAGAGCAAATCTCTGGATGTTCGCGTGGCAAGTGCCATATTTGAATTAGATGAAATTGCAAACGACCCGAATATACCCGTGCATGGCAGAACAGTGGTTTACATGGCTATGGGCAAGCTTGAGACCCTCTCCAACATGGTGCAATCCTGATATACATGAATTTCTCTGATTTCCTCCACATTTTCGTTCCTCTTTTTGCGGTGATAGACCCGTTTGCAGCGCTCCCCCTTTATCTCTCATTCTCCACAGGTTTGAGCAAGGAGGACAAAAAAAGAATAATTAAAGAAGCAACCCTCACCGCCATTTTTCTCCTTTTGTTCTTCCAATTCACAGGGATGTACATCTTAGATTTTTTCGGAATATCCATTCCTGCGTTGATGATTGCCGGCGGAATACTCATGCTATTGGTTGGCATAGAGATGGTCCGCGAGGGAGATAAGCCCCGCAGCACTAGGAAGAAGGACAAAATAAGGGAAGAAACGGGAGATATTGCCATAGTTCCCTTAGGAACCCCTATGCTTGCCGGTCCCGGTGCCATATCTCTTGTGATAATTTTGATGGGCAAGTACAACTCCGGCCCGGTGGACGCGCTGGTTATTTCTTTATCAATTATTGCCGTTATTCTATTCACGGCGCTTCTCTTTGTGGGTGGGAATTTCATGGCTAAAATCATGGGTGAGAAGGGTGCACGAGCATTCACCCGCGTTATGGGTCTCCTTGTGACGGCGTTTTCGGTGCAGTATATATTGGATGGAATATCTATCTATTTTGGACTTTGAAGGCAAAGTTTATATCTTCCTCCCGCATTAATTACATGAGAATGGATTTGAAGCAAGGGTTCCAGAAGCACACTTTCATATATGTGATTGCAGCCATAGTTGTTTTTTCCGTAACTATAGTTGCATCTATCCTCTTACACCCGGGATTTTCATTATTTGACCCAAATTCATCACTGAGTAGAATGGGTAAGCTGGGAGACCCTGTGGGTTGGGTGTTCGATGTGGGAATGTTCGTGACCGGAGTTTTTCTCCTTTTGTTTTCTATAGGCATGAGTTATGTATATCGCGGAAAGACAGGGAAGTATTATGCAATGGTTCTATTCTTCGTTGCCTCTATCATGTACATCGGGTTTAGCGTCTCCCCTTACGGCACCCTGTATCATACTCCCCTAGCGCAAACATTCTTTTTGTTAGCATCCATATCCATTCTCATATGGTCTGCCTTCTCCATTCGAGATGGGGAAAAGGCGATGGCAATAGTTCTCATCCTCCTTACAATATCAGCCTATGGGGTATACGCTTTTTACGAAATATTTGGATTTCCAATGGCCGAGCTTTACGGGGGTATTGTGACTTCCATATGGGCCTTGTATGTGGGCTTCATAGACGCTAAAAGATATTATCTGAAAAAATATGCCCCCGAGGGAAATTAATCGCTTGAGTTGCGAAAATATTATTACCTGTAATTGCATAACATCAATAGATGTTCAGATTTGGTTTAGCAGGCATACCCCTTTCGTGCAAGGGTCGTACATTGAAGGACGCCATAGAGGACACCAATCGCATGGGATTGCACGCAATCGAAATACAATTCCTTCGGGCGAATGTGCAGGAGAGAACGGTCATAGATGAAGTTGGCTTATATCCGAGGGAAGTGGAAGATGCCATAATAGTGGAAGTTCTCCGTTTGGACGACGAAGGTAATTATGTTCCGGTGGGCATAGATTCTCCATTGGAAGAAGATGATATCGTTTTGCAACTTTTCTGGAATCTTGCCAGCAGTTACTCGGAATTGAGAACTCTCGGGGAACTCGCTAAGGAATTGGACGTAAAGCTCACTTTGCACACTCCTTATTACATGGACTTGGTTAGCAACGGTGAACTCACGGAAAAATCTCTGGATTACATAACATGGGGAGGATTGCTAGCTAACGAAGTTCAGGCTGATCTGGTTGTGAATCATGTCGGGTTGTATGGAAAATTGGGAAAGCAAAAAGCGATGAAAAATGTAGTTGAGAATGTGAAGTACCTGAAAAAGAGGTATAAGGAGTTGAAGCTGAAACCCAAGCTGGGCTTTGAAGTCTCTGGAAAGCAGGCTCTCTTCGGGGATCTCAAAGAAATAATATCTCTGTCGAAGAAGGTCAAAGGCGTGGTGCCAGTGCTCAATTTTGCTCATCTTCATGCGAGGAGCAACGGGAAGTACAAGGAAGCGAAGGATTTTGAGGCCGCCTTCAAGAAGGTGGAGCCGTTTATGGACGGAGAATACTACGTCGAGTTCTCAGGAGTTGAATACGAGAACGGAAACGAGTTGAGATTGACGCCAATAAAGAAGGGAGACCTGAAATTCGAAACCCTCGCCACAGCGATTTACGAGAATGAATACAATATAACGGTTATTTCAGCATCTCCTCTCCTTGAGCACGATGCAGCTTACATGCGTACCATAACCGAGAGGGTGATTCTGCGTAAGATGGGATCGAAGGGATCTTGATGTACAGGGAATCTTATCGTCACATAATTTCCAGATCCCGTGATGCCCTTGATAACATAGGAGAAGATGAGGTGAAAAAGGCGGTTGATATAATAAAGAATAGCAGGCAGATTTTCGTTTATGGCTCAGGGCGCTCCGGGCTCGTGGGCAAGTTCTTCGCCATGCGCCTCGTTCAATTGGGATTTACCGCGTACTTCATAGGTGAGACGATTACTCCAATCGTAACTGAAAATGATTCGGTTATTCTGGTTTCTAATACGGGTATGACCAAATCCACACTTTTGGTGGCCAGTGTTGTGAAGCGCATAGGTGCGAAGATAATTGGCGTTACCTCGAAAAATAATTCGCCTTTGGCAAAGTACGCTGATCTGGTAATTCATGTGTCCCCCGAGAACGGAAACGGGGAACTGGCGCCCCTAGGCACTCTTTTTGAGATTTCCTCCGTGGTTTTTCTCGATTCACTGGTGGCCGAGCTCATGAGCGAGACCGGGCAGAAAGAGGAGGATTTGAGAAAGAGGCATGCCATATGGGTCTGATGATAAGAATTGAAACAGAGGTAAATCCCACCGAAGACATAGAGAAAGTGAAAAATGCAATTCGTAATCTTTTTCCAGATGCAAATTGTGAATTCTCCGGAGACAAATTGATATGTGAAACTGAGAGCATCGAAAATTTTGCGACGCTTTTGAAGGAGCAGAGAATAAGGGATGCAGCTCGGGGAATTTTGATTAAAAATCTTCATGGAAATCGAGTTGTGTTCTTTGCGAATAAGCAGGTGGCCACCGCTGGTAAAATAAGCTTCTCAGTGGGCGATGTACCTCTGGGTGATATAAAAATAGAGATTACGGGGGATTCTCTTCCGGAGTTAATTGAGAGGATTGCTCCTGATACTCGGGTTCAAAAACAGTCCCGCAATTGAGGCATTTCAGCTTTCCGTTCTCAAGATATATGAAATTCTGCCCTCCGCATTTGGGGCATTTTATGTCGATCCACGGCGGAGGGGGCATGTATCTCTTTGTTATTTTCTTCTCTTTTTTCACCATTCCAAAATGCTGTAGAATGCGAATGGAATAAGATACCGTGAAAACCAAGCCAGCCATTGCTATGATCAGAAACAGCAATCCAAAGGTTAGGTAGACCTGCGAGTTCATGGCCATGGGTATGGTCATATAATCGGTTGTGAAATGGAAAAGGATTGAGAGGTGCATTCCATATTTCAGGTACAGATATCCCATGCCAAGCCCAGCGATGAACGCGGGAAGAAATTTCCACCAGCCCCATGCAGGAGTATGCGCGAGTCCGAATATTGCGGAGGATATGAACAGGAACGTGAGTTCGGGCACGCCCATTTCATAGTGACCTCCGAATACTCTGAGCGGCGATAGAAATTTCCCCTCTCTACGATACATTGAAATTCCGCGCCAGAGGAAAACAGGTACGCCGAGGAGAAGAAATCTCACCACAAGTTCTTCGTAAAACGCCGCGTGGAGGAGCTGGAGCATCTGGGCATAAAGTGGCATTTTTTCTATTCCTATTCCGGGGGTTTGCACACCTACCACGCGCATAATCATGGTTATTAATAGGGACAAGAATATAACCTCCGAGAAAACTTCCGATAGTTCTTTCACAGAGTTGGTTTTGTAAGAGAGCGGGGATTTCATAAGGTTCTTTATATAATTTCTTAACCCGAAAATAGTGAATATTCCCACGGAAATTGTGATGGTGATGGCGAGGAATATGTACCACACATAAGCGTAAATTCCGTATGCAAAGCCCAGCAAAACGGGGAATGGAATTACTAAGAAAAATGGAATCACGAAGTATTTTTCATTAATGAATTGGGTCACATAATAAAGGCTGTAAAACATAACGGCGAAGCTGGTGAACAGTATGACGAGGATTATGAACGTGGTGATAAATGACGTTATTTCTTTCAATGTGTGAAGCAAATTACCCATATCGGGTCATGCCGCTCCATTAATTTATTTTTTTCGAAATTGTAGGTAAGTTGTGCAACCCGTTTTTAGTTGCTGGTTACCCTTTTTGAATCCCCTTTTCTGCCACGCTATATTACGAGCACCATACAATACTGGGCTGGCAAGATGTCCCCTCTCTGAGCGTGGATGTTAAAATTTATGTGATGTCTGAAGGAGGCGAATAAAAATTGAATGGAAAGAGAATTTTTTTTTGATTCTGGTAGTGATGGCAATGTTCGTGACAGCGAAGCCAGAGCCAGAAAATAAGGTTTTTATGTCTAATGACTATCCTCCCTACTACGGAGGGAGTTAAATGAGTGAGATGGAAGAAATAAACGATAAAATAAAAGAATCTGGAGCGAAGCAGAAGAGGAAGATAGGAAAGAGGGGAAGGATCATAGTAATAAGCAGTATAACAGTAATTGCAATTTTGATTGGTGCTATTTTCTATGTTACTTTAACCTCTCCGCCTGAGAAGTACTGGAAACCTGATAAGGAGTTTACTATGCCCAATGTGGACTGGAGTAGTGTTAAAAACAATTATACGGTAAAAAGAACTCACTATAACGATATAAATGGAACAGTAATCAATCAGACGATCGGTTCGGAAAAAAGTAATGGAAAATTCAGGGTTGAACTGGTGGTGAATATCCAAGATTATACATATAGACCTAAAAACTTTGATATAATTGGTACTATATTCTACCTTTCTTTCACGAAGATGAGTGGGGATTACAGAGTAAAGGAACTTGTATTTCACTATGAATTTGGAGATGATAAGTTGAGCACAAATGGACTGGATTATTATTATGCTGCAACCAAAAATCTGTATTTCACTGCAGATGAAGGAAATTACCACGGCTATACATACCGCATAAACTATGAATGGTGGGTTCTGCAGGAGTTGAGGGGAATAAACAAGGATGCGAAGGATATAAAAGACGGTGGATTCTGCAACGATTTCCAGATTAATTTATTTGACTCTTACCCGCACTGGACAAATCACACGATTACGATGAGTGCAACACTCTATTACGGCCATCCCTCATTATTAGGATGGCAGGATGTCCATTCTTTGAGCACATCCGTCGTGATATATGTTGTGCCGGAAGGAGGTGAATGAGGAATGAGAGGAAAAAGAGTTTTGGGAATGTTGGTAGTAATGGCAATGGTTTTGACAGCGATGCCATTGCTGACAGGGAATGCAAAGGCGAGCAGTAACACGGAGCATGTGCCGAGCTATCTGGTTGTGGTTAGAAAGAGTTATGGTAGCGAGATAGGTGGATACACAATAGATAAAACAATAGGCAATGCGTACCAGGACGATAAGTTTGGAGTGGAAGTGATAGTGCATGTGGAGGACTACACTTATCGTCCGCACAACTCAGACATAGTATCTATAAACCTCACAGGGATTGGTGTGAAGGGAAGTGATGCGGGAGATTACAAGGTAGAGTGGTTAGAAATAGATAGCACGAAGTTTTCATTTGAGGAAAGGAACTCGGATGTAACACCCTACGCAACAGATTATGTCTCAGCTATTGAACCAGTTGGAGTATCAGATGTTCTGGTGGGACTTAAAGGCTCTGTTCAGCATCCTGAGATTAAATGGTTTGCTAACATCTCCGACGAGGTTGCGTCCACAGCAACATCCCTTGCTATTGATGCAGCTACAGGCGGTGCGGCGGGGCCTCTTAGTGGGCTGGCAGGCAATGGCGCTGGATATATAGTGAATCAAGCTATAACACATATGTTCAATATCAACAACGCAGGTAAAAACTACGCTGGATCTGATAAAGACCCATGGCTATCAACAGCTAATGAATATACATATGCCGCATTACGAGGAGTTAATGATGGAAATAGCAATCCAGATAAAACACTTATTGGAAGATCACTTCAGTGGAACCTTTTTGACGGAATTAATGATCGTATTCATGCGTTAACATTAAAAGCCACACTTTGCTATGCTAAATATGGCCCCCATGGGTCTTATATTGAGGATCCAATATCCCACGTACGTATTCCAATAATAGCGCGAGGTTGGTACGATGAGCACAAGATAAGCACAAGCGTAACAATCTCGGTGGTTCCTACAAATATGGCACAGGAAGTTCAGACAAGAGGTAGAAGTACCTTTGATATGAAAAGGGAACTAAGCGACCCCGCAAATTATAATAGTTATTTTTTGAAGATAACAGGGGATGACACACCAACCAGATATGGATATTCAATGCCTTTAGAAGCAAAACCCACTACTCCAAGGACAGATAGCGGAGATACAGGAAGAACAGTATTTCTTTATTCTGGGCACTACGGACTCGCAGGTAGTGCGGATACTTACTATTACTATAAAGGGGTCCTTCCAGCGGGAGATAGTTACGATGAGTATAAAGTCGACTTTACCTATAATACGGAATACTTAGAAAATTATGGTGATATATGGATATATTCGACCGGAAGCATACTCATAAACATTCGTTTTGCAGGGCAAATACAATATTACACTCTCAAAGGGGGGCAATCTATCCTTATCAGTAATCTTATGCATTCAACAGCACATGCATATATAACTATCAGCAAAGTCGGAAGTGGAGAGCCTACATATATAATCTCTCCCTATACTGTGTACTTAGAATATAATGATAACAATGGCGGCGGCTCCGGCGGAGGAGGATCCGGTGGCGGAGGCGGCGGGACTCCCGGCCCAGGACACGGCATCCATATTACATCGGCACCATCGACACCGCAGTATGTGGGGGACGTGACTGCTCCGAATTCTCCATAATTTTTTATTTTTATATTTTGCGAACATCTCCAACAGGTTTATATTGTTTAAAATCAACGCTTATGCTCTTTATAATTTATCCTCCTTTTTATTTCTCTTTTTCCACGTTTTTCAAGGAATTCAACCAGCCTAACATACGATTGGTAAATAATTAATACTACCAACCTATGCAGCGCCGTGAATAGAAAGCTGCTCTACATATCCACAGGATTTCTGTTCGCCAACATGAGCTGGGGCATGGCCTGGCCATATTTGCCCAATTACATGCGGTTACTTGGAGGAAGCGTTCTTTTCATCGCATTTCTGTCCGTTTTTTTCAATATCACATCCGCTTTCGGACAGGCGTTCTGGGGAAGAAAATCCGACGCGGTGGGCAGGAGAAAGCCCTTCATTCTTTTAGGTTTGTTCTCCTCCGCGCTATTCTTTTCGCTCATGGGATTGGTGCAGAACGCAATCGCCCTTCTGTCTTTTCGAACCCTGCAGGGATTTTTCGTTTCTTCGCAAA
>JALWEL010000043.1 GCA_027014065.1 DHVE2 group archaeon | reverse complement strand
TATTAAATCTTATCCAGAGCGAGTATATTTAAAATCCCCGCCGAAACTTCGCAGTTAGAAAAATCATTCACCTCTTCGATATTCTTCTATGAGCCTGAAAAAGTATCTGAAAGGAATAGAAGAGATGGAGTCCTGGTACACTTTTTCCAAGGAAACGGAGGATATTTTGAAAATAATGCCTCTAGTCCGCAATGGCAAGTTGCTCCTTATGGGTCCCTACGGCTACGGCAAATCCCTCTATGCGTATCTGGTTGGAAGAATATTCTTCAACTACCGCGCGGACAACATGCCAGTGGCGCAGCTGATGGACGAACTTTCTGTGTACGATGTGCTCTTCAACATCGACATCCCATCGCTCATGAAGGGAGAGGAGAAGATGGAGCCCCGGGAGATAGTCAGCGCACCGTTCAAGTTCATAAACGAGTTTCAGAGGGGAAATTACAGGGTTTACAACGCTCTTTTAGGATTATTTTCCGAAGGATTCATCACAATACGGGATATGAAATTCGAAACCCAAGATTATTTCGCAGTTCTGGATGCAAATCCCATGGACTCCGGCTCCCGGGAAATTCCGGCGGCGTTGTTAGATCGGATAACTGCGAGCGTGAACATGCGCAGTTTGAAGGGTGAGGAGAGATGATGCAAATGCTCGACTACGACGTAGAGTTGAACAAGGTGAAGAATTATCTCAACGAGAAGGAAATGGCGGCCCTGTGGAAAAAGGTGAACGGGGTGAAGGTTCCTGATAGCGCAAAGCTTCTATTGGCATTGGTGCACAGCTATTTTTCCTCGTGCATCTACGGGGACCGGGCGGTCATGGATTCCCGCCATGTGGCAAGTTTGTGTGAATCATGCACCTACCGCACCGAGCCATGCGCGATGCTAAAGGAACCTTTGGGTCAAAGATGGTGGAAAGATACCCTCAAGATAGCAAAGGCGAAGGCATTCTTCGAATCCCGAGATTCTGTGAAAATAGAGGACATATTCTTCGCCATGCCCTACGCACTGCAGCATCGCGTTAGGACTAGGGAAAAGCTGAGGAGTTTGTATCCCTCCAAGGAGAAATGGGTTAGGGAATCTGTGGAGAACGCCAAGCGATTGCTGAAGGGCGTCTGGATTCCCGCGCTAAAGGGCGATGAGAAAAAGAGAGAGAAGGACAGAAGAACGCTCTCTGCCATCGGGGTGGAGCAATGAACATAGAGGAATTGAACAGGGAGGTTGGCGAGGAATACGGAAAGGTGCTTCCCCTGAAGGTAGTGGAGGGCGAAGCGCCCAACTTCGACTGGAACTCGGTCAACATACCGAAAGAAACCATAAATAAGATGGGCAAAGGGGATCTGAAGAATATAATCCGTCACGAGTACGGGCACCTGTTCATCAACCCCAGAAATTTAGCCACGGGAGAGACCATGGTTTATCTAGCCAAGCTTTTGGGCTACAACAATCCTATGGTAATAGTGAATGTCATTTCCGACATGCTGGTTGATTCCACCTTAATAAAAATTCACGGGAGGGAATACCTGAAAACGATTGAGAAATTCCTGAAAAATCCCAAAAATGCGGTGTTTGTCGCCATGGCATCCTTCTACGCAGCCTACGCCAAGACCCTGAATTTGGAGACTAATTTGTCAGAGGATCCAATAGGGAAGAAAATTTACAAAGTTCTCTACGGCCCGGGGAATCTCTACATGCGAGTTTACAAGACCATGGAACTGCTCCGCTGGTATCTGGACATTCCGAGCAACATGCCCAAATACTCTGTGTCCATAATTTCCGTCAAGGAGCCAAACGAGGCCAGTGCCCGGCGTGAGCTGGAGCGCAACGGAATAAGGGTGGACACTCTGGGGGATCGGGGAGCACCGGGAATTTTTGGAGCAGGATCTCGATCTCTATTTCGAGTGAGCTCAAATCCCAAGTACGTGGCCATGGTGGAGATGGAAATAGAGAAGATAATGGACGAAAAGGTCTCAAGCGAGAAAGAAATGTACGATTACGGAACATGGTACATTGGGGACGAGCCGAGAAAGTTAGATCTTCTTCGCACCGTGGAAAACGGGGGATTGCCCATTCCCGGGATAACTACAATATCTCGAGAGGCAAGCAAGGATAATGGCCCCGAGGCCCCGGGTATAGAGAGCGTCGCAGTGGTTTTGGATTGCAGTGGCTCAATGGAAGATAAATTTCTTCAGGTTCAGATAGCCGTGTTAAATCTTTTGGAGATGGCGAAGAAAAATAGATTTCGCGTCGCATTAATCCCATATTCCGCTGGTTACAGCGAAGAGTACGTGATTTACCCAACCTTTGATTACGAGGAGATCCGCAATCTTCTTTTGAGGATAAGGCCCAGCGGGGGAACGGTCATGGCGCCGGCAATAAAGTTAGCTGTATCGATGGAACCGGATTTCGTTTTGGTGATAACAGATTCCCACATTTCAGATGTGGCCGAGGCGGTTTCTCTCCTGAAGGATATTCGAAAAAGGATCTTCGTAGTCGAATATTTGGAGGATATGGAGGGGTGGGTGGAAGACATGGAGGACGTGTATTTTGTTACTCCGCAAAATTTGTCCTTAAAAACAAAAGAAGAGGTGGTGTAAATGAAAGAAGATTTGAAGACCTTAGTTGAAGAAATAGAGAAGGAAGTTGGCGGGGAAAGCAAAATAAGCGAAATACCTGTGGAAGATGAAGGTGATTCCCGCGAAATAAGATGGTCCGTGCCCGTGGCGGAGAAGGATGATGTGATTCTCGCGACGGTTGTTTCCAAAAAGGAGGACAAGCAAATGGTTTCCGTGATAAACAACAAGGGCATGGTGATATACACGCTCACCGAAGATAATATGGGGGTGATGATGAAACGCATTCGTGAATCGGTGGCGGGCAAGGTGGTTTATACGACGAATTATGATGCTCACACGCTCCATGGATTAGGCAATATGGCTATGGTCACATACGAGTTCTTGGACGAGAAGTTCAAGAGGAGCATGAGGGAGAGCAGCGCCATGTTCAAAAGGATGACGAGAACTACGGTGTCTCCGAATCCTCTCCCTATAATCATCGATCGCACCCTTCTTCTTTATTACATGTACCTCGTTCTCAAGCGAAACCCGAAAAATATAAACATTGGAAAGTACATGGTATACGTGCACATCTGAGGGTGATGTCATGAGGCTCGTATCTACAATGGGCTGGAACGCGGAGGTCGTTTTGGAACCCATAAGAATATTAAATCCCGAAGAGGCGGTGGTTTTTTACGGATACTACGACCAGATGAACAGGGAGAGAATCGAAGAAGAGCTAAGGAGATTGAACGAAGCACCTGTGAAAGTGAAATTGGTTCGCGTAGACCCGTTCTCGATGGAAGATTGCATCGAGAAGATGAAACCCCACATTGATGACGGCACCGTTGCAAACATCACGGGAGGGACAAAGATAATGTCATTCGCACTATCTCTCTTAGCGACTCACCGAAAGGGCGGCGAGATTCCGATAATATATTACATCACGGAGGGGAAAAAGGGAAAAATCGTAAAAATTCCCGCAATATTCGAGAAGATGAAGGTTGATTTGAATGGGGATAACGCTAGTTCTTACATTCTCCGCGTGCTGATGAACGCGAACGGCAAAAAGCTATCCACGAAGGAAATAAAGGAAAAGATGAAGGCCATGGGAAAGAATGTTGAAGGCAGCACATTCAATCAGGCCAAGAACAATTTGCTCTGGTACAATCTAATTAAGGAAGAAAAACAAGGGCGCACGAAATTTTACGAAGTCTACCCGATTGCCAAGATATTCGTTGGGGGTGAGGAACAATGACCTCGGTGTTTGTGAGTGCATTCACCATATACGCCTACGATAACGAATACAGGGAAAATCTGAATTTGCAGGAAGCGGAGAAGTTCTGGAGTGGCTTAGAGCATGCGAGGGGCATGGAGAAAATCTATGTTTTTACGGATGTGGATTTCAAAAAGATCCCAAAAATCATGAAGAAATTCACCAAGGCGGAGAGGGACGCAATAACTAAGAAGGTTCTGAGCCAAATCGATATTTACAGGGAAAGGGGAACACTGAATATCATCCCCGTGGACCTTTACAAATATGATGAGACTTACAATGCGGTTAAAGATGCCATCGAAGATTTGGAGAAGAATAACAAAGTGGAGAAAATTTACGCGAATCTCAGCTGCGGGCACAAGGTGGGCGCGCTGGCAATTTACACATCATTATTAAATTTCACGCACAAAAGAGGGAAAAGGGTTGAGTTCAAGCCCTTCCACGCTGAAGAGGTCATAACTCATCTTCCCAATGTGAATATAAGCAGCAGAACAATGGATGATGATTACGAAAAATACCTCGAGATATTCGTGAATCCAATAACATATGAGGAAGCAAAGGAGAAGATAAAAAAGATGGGCAATAGGGATAGAGAGGTGGAAAAGATATTGATGAACCTGCTGGATAAGAGAAAGCTAATCGAGATGCGCAATGGAAAAATAATATTGACTAAGAGGGGAAGAACGTTATTGGCTTTGAATCATTCGTTGGAAGGTCGCTGATTCTCTTCTATATATTCTTTGTACAACAGGTACGCAATTTCCCCGCCCTCTCCCAGTATTTTTTCCCAGATCTCCTTTTTTACAATCAAGTATCCCGCGTTCGTCTTTTCGATTTTTTTCATGGCTTTCCCCTTTTCATCTATTCCTCCACATAGAAATTTCAGCAAAGATGGAGTGGAGCCCCAGAGGGAAAGGCAAGTCTCCTCAAAGCTCGCCGCTTCGAAGGACATATTTCTCTTTAACACAGCCAAAAAGAATTTCATCTCCAAAGGGGAGAGATCAGACACTTCCTCGTAAATATGTCGATAGAGGCTAAATATGCTCTCGTAT
>JALWEL010000042.1 GCA_027014065.1 DHVE2 group archaeon | reverse complement strand
CTAGCGAACCACCCAGTCCTCACCGATGGGGGCGGGTGATAAGAGAGAAGTTACCCTAGGGATAACTGAGTTGTCTCCGGCAAGAGTTCATATCGACCCGGAGGCTTGCTACTTCGTTGTCGTCTCTTCCTATCCTGGCGGTGCAGCAGCTGCCAAGGGTGGGGCTGTACGCCCATTAAAAGGGATCGTGAGATGGGTTCACTACGTCGCGAGACAGTAGGGTTGCTTTTCCGTGGGAGTGTCCGGCACCTGAGGGGAAGGAGCCTCTAGTACGAGAGGAACGGGGCTCCGCGGCCTCTAGTCTACCGGTTGTCTGGCAAGGCATCGCCGGGCAGCCACGCCGTAGCCGATAAGTGCTGAAAGCATCTAAGCACGAAGCGGCCCCTGAAAAGAGGTGCCGTTGAGGGCCCCCGTAAAAGACGGGGTTGATAGAGCCCGGGTGTAAGCGTCGAGCCCCTTCGGGGGCGAGGCGTTCAGCCCGCGGGCCACTAACCGCCCGAAGCTATCTTCCAGTCCATGCTACAGGAACGCTTATGGTTGGCCATTTACCGAAATTTTATTAATTTTGAATCTTTGAAGGGTATGTGGTTTATGCTTTGAAAGTTCCCAAAGAAGATGCGGAAAAAGTGAGAAAGAAATTGGTTAGAGATAATTTGTTAGATTCGTCATGGAAGATTGAGGTCGTTGATGATTATGTGATTTTTCCGTTGAAAAAGAAAATCGATGGCGCTGAGGATATGAAGCTGAAGGTTAGAGAGGGGAAAATTAGGCCGTATGTGAAAGTAAAGAGAAAATTAGAAGAAATGGGGATTGATTTGGATATTCCATCGAAATGGGAAAGAATTGGTGATGTTATTCTTCTCCCTCATTTTGATTTGCCCGAGAAATATTATAAAATCGTTGGAGAAACTTACGGGGAAATATTGGGAGTAAGAACCGTTGTGATGTACTTAGGAATTAGAGGAGAGCTTAGGGAGCAAAGAGTGGTGAAGATATGGGGCGATGGAACTGAAACCGTGCACGTGGAGAATGGAATAAAATATGCAATCGACGTGTCCAAGCTCATGTTTTCCTCGGGGAACATCGAGGAGAGGATAAGAATGGCAAGGATGGATTTTAATGGCAAAGTTGTGATTGATATGTTCTCTGGAATCGGTTATTTCACGCTCCCCGCGGCCCGGAGCGCTGGGAGGGTTTACGCATGTGAGAAGAATCTTGTGTCCTTTTATTATCTTCTCAAAAATATTTCTCTTAATTCTCTTTCTAACGTGATTCCCTTATTTGGGGATAATAGGGTAGTTTGTCCCCGAAGGGCTGCAGATTACGTTATAATGGGCTATTTCAACACGGAGATTTTTCTTGATTACGCTTTTGAGATATTGAAAGAGAGCGGTGGATTGATTTTTTACCATGATTTAGTCAAAGAGGGCCACGAAGCTGAAATGGAAGAGAAAATAAAGGAAAAAGCAAGGGCGCATGGCTTCTCTGGGAGAGTGGAAAAGAGGAGGATAATCAAATCCTACGCCCCGCGGGTGTGGCACATGGTTTTCGAGTTTCGGGCGGAAAAATATTAAATAATTTGTGACGTTGAGCAATCATGGACTGGAACTTTTACATTTCAGCCATTGTGGGATTTGTTCCCTCGTTCGGAATTCTCTACGCCTCATGGGGTAAGTTGGAGGGGCTTTTCAGCGAGAAGAAATTGTTTTTCAACTATTTCGTCGGTTGGATAATCGGAATAATCATAGCCGTATTCTTTCTCATATCTATGATTTCCGTGAGCTCGTACCTTGATTTGAGCATATTCTTCGTTGTGATTTTCGCGATATTCACCGAGATGGCAAAATTTATCTATTTGAACACCCCGAAAAAGAGAAAAGATTATGCTCTTCCCTATTATGGATTCGCCTTCGGGCTCGGAATTGCGGCCATATGGTCCGTTTCCATGAGTTATTATTATCTTCGAATCCCTCTTTCGAATGTGGATTACGCAGGTGCAGTGGTTTCATTTCTTCTATTCTCCATTGGGATGTCCACAATCCACGCGGCCACTGGCGCTCTTTTGGGCTACGGAATCTACAAAAAATTCTGGGAGAAGTATCTCTTACAATCCTTCGGATACATGATTCTCTTCAACTTTACCCTACTTCCTTTCATGTGGGGTTCTCATTATCTTTATTTCTTCTTTGGGATACTCATAGGGGTGCCCATTATGTACTACAAGGTTTATAAAGGAGTTTTGATATTAACCATACCAAAGAAGGTGATGAGGAAATGGAAAAAAGAGCAAGAATAGTGGCGAAGACCGTAGCTATCGCAGTGGTTCTAATAATCGTTTACGTGTTTCTGCCCACAATATCATCCCTCGTCGAAAATCCCCCAGGTGCCACTTACATTATTTTACCTCAGAAAATAGAATTTCAATTTGAAAGGATTATTGATATATCCGCCAGAACTTACACAATAAATCTCACAATACCCACAGATTCCCAGTATCAGAAATTGAGCGTTGAAGATATGAGCTCATATCCTAAAAAAGTGAACAACGGGTATAATCGGACTTGGTGGTCTTACTCCCTCTCGGGGGCATCGCAAATCAGGATAAAATACACAGGTACCACTTACACGAAGGTTTGGCACATAATATCCTCTGATGGGGTGGACAAAATTCCTGAGAATCTCAAGGAGCAGTACGATCACAGGGAGTACTTAGAGAATTGTGGAACTTTATCGTATGTAATTGACCCGGAACCTTTCAAAGATATAACAAATAACATTACCAAGGGGGATTCAAGCGTCGTTGGAAAGCTAAGGGACATCTATGATTTCATCGTCGAGAACTTCCACTACAAATCGGAGAGAACCGGCGCTCCTAATACTGCTGTGCAAACATGGAACGCAAGGGAGGGTGATTGCGACGAACTCTCGTTCGTTTTTGTATCCATGGCGAGGAGTATCGGCATACCCGCATGGGTGGAGTACGGATTTCTCTACGACGGCTCTACTTGGAGTCAGCATGCGTGGGTTGGTACGGTTGTACCCCATGATGGCAAACTGGACTATGTGAACATAGATGTTACCGCAGAAGTAGGCAGAAAGGACTTGGGAAGAGGATTTTTAATCCGTGATCCATTCAGAATAACCGAATGGGTTGAAGATGGAAACAGCGAGCATCTTTCTTCCTATTACAATTTTCTCACATACACTTCCCCTCCAGACCTCACGTATCACGAATCGATTAATGTTCTGCAGATGAACGAGGAAGGCGAGGAAAAAGTCTTCGTGGGCAATGGAATACCATCCTGGTTGATGCTTCTCATATTCCTCGTAATTATACTGGTGGTTATCGTGATAATAATCAGGTGGTGAGCCCGTAAATATCCTCTTTGCTTGCATCTCCTGTGGATGCATTAATGTACACACTGCCCCCTCTCCCCATGACATCCCACACCGGTAGGTAGTGCAATCCGAGGTTATTCACCTTTATACTACTTTCCAGAGGTTTTGTTTTTCTCTTTTCTATTATGGTAACATTCTCGTCGTTTATGGTAACTTCTTCCTCCTTCGTGTATTCTTTAATCAGCGATTTTCTCGCATTCACCTTGGATGATTCCAGAGATATCTTCGGCTCAAATTTGATGTGTGGCAAAGCGATGGTCGATGTGGTCTCGAATCCTGTTCTCCATATTTCGTAGTTCCCGGTGAGGGCATTTATCGCAATTATTCCGCTTACTGCCTTATTTTCCGGCGATCCTTCGATTGAAAGTTTAAGAGAAAATTCAAATAAAAAGTAGGGTACCAATTTCAGTTCGGCGTTGAATCCTCCCCCGTATAGTTTTGCTATTTTCATCGCCTCTTCCTCGGTAACGTTTACCTTTATTACTTTTTCCTCTCCGCCATCAACCTCTTCTATAATGATTGGAATCAGATCAGGGTTCTCTTCTTCCTCTTCCTCCTCTTCTTCATCGTATTGAATATCCTCGACTTCCACATCATCTTCTTCTAAAATAGGCATCTCTTCCCCCTTTTCGTATAGCTGGATGATATATTCCCCTATGAACAGTGCAAGCTGCTCCCTCGGGATTAATTCGATTTTCAACTTCTGCGCGACGTTCTTTGCGAGGTCGTCGTAACCTTTGAGGCAGAATATGGCTTTCTCCCCCATTACCTGCTCGGTTACGCGGTTGAAATTCACCACGTGCTCCCCAGTGACCACCTCTTTTTCTTCTAAGTAGTAAATTCCCAAGTTTCCGTCCATTCTTACCCATATGAAATCGTCATCCTTCTCGATTATTTCTCCGCCTTTTTCCACTATGACCCTCTTTATGAGGTCTTTGAGATTCACAGACATGGATTTACATCTCCGTATTAATCATTTTCCTCATTTCGTTGAGCAAAATTTTGAAATCCGTGCTAAGTGTACCCGTTTCATTTTTTATCTTATCTTCTAATATTTTTTCCACCTCCTCGGTGTTCATATCTCTGTGTTCTTCAACAAATTTTTCAACTTCACGAATGTTTGAAATGTACGGAGCAACGTTCTCAAAGGCTTCTTTCAGCATAATAAGAAATAAATGGATAAAGAATAAAAAACTTTCCCTTTAGTACTGCGGCGGAGGAGGGGGAACCTGCGATGCTCCCGAGCTTCTCACCAAATCTTCTAAGTACATGAAGATGACGAGTATCAGCAAAAGGCCCACGATGAATCCGAAAATTATTCCCAGCACTGCCCACATGAGCATCTCGTCCTTGGCTTGAGCGTATCTTCTGCCTCTGATCATTGTGTCGTACTCGGGAATCTTAGTGTATATCAAAAGATTCACTATTCCCATAATCACGTAATACACAGCTGCTGGGATTGAAAACACATCTCCTAGTGCAATGTAAAAACCGTTCCATGC
>JALWEL010000041.1 GCA_027014065.1 DHVE2 group archaeon | reverse complement strand
GTAAATGACCGGAATCATATAGGTAAAAGGGCGAGGGGGGATTTAAGACTTCTTCAATCTACGCCGTATCTCGTGCAGCAGCTCCGCGGGGTTCTTCACGGGGTATTCAATGTCATCCAGGATTCCCTCGAGCGGCTTACCCATTATGCTGTACCCCCTCAATCGCTCGAGGAGATCCTCCTTGCCGACGGGAAAATCCAGGCCGCGGATGCTGGAAAGAACATGCACCGCCCAGTCCACTCCCAGGGAGCGGGCGCTCTCCTCCATTATCTCGATCCTCTCGTCCATGTTGTCCCTGTTCTCCTTTATGCGCCTGTAGGCGAGCTTCGCGAGCCCTCCGGCGATGTGCTCCCCCGCCTTCTCCCTCTCGCCGCGAAGATATTCCTCCACCACCCGCTCGTCCGCGCTTAGCACATTTTTCACTGTTTGCTCACTTACGCCCAGATACTCCGCGATCTCGCGGTTCGTCTTTATGGCCTCGTTCTTCAGCGCTATGATATACGATGCTTCAGCCAAACTGGGGAGCCATGTAAGATTGCGGTACTCTACCAGGCCCCTGAGACCTCCGGAGATGCGTATGCTCTCATGGAATATCCTCTCGGCGATCCTGTCCACGTTATCATTCCGGATTGCCCTGCTTATTACCTCCATCTCAATCACCTCCCGCCATCTCGCTAAGCGGTCCCTTTATGTCAATAAGCCCAGTGTCGGTTATCTCGAACACATACGTCCGGGTATCATGTGGAGCCATGCGACATCCGTCTATGCGGATCGTCCTGATCACTTCCCCCATTTTCTTCCCGTAGAGGTTCGCCATCCACTTGCTCGTGATCACCTCCTTGTCCATGACTATGGTGCCGTCCACTATGTGTGCCACCGCCAATCCGCCTGCGGCCTCGGCCGTTTCGCTGCTCTGCGAAGATCTTTTTTGAGAGACAAGTATTGCGGTCTGGTTCCACTTCTTCAGGAAGTTGAATAGCTGCCTCACAATTTGCCTCGCCAGAACCTCGCGGTGCTCGTACAGGCCCGTAACCGAATCTATCACGACATTCTTCGTGTTCTTCTTCCTTATCGCGTAGGCTATCGTGTCAAGCAGCGAACTCATGTTCTCCCTGAGCTCCGCGTCCTGGGAGGCGTCCACAACTATGATGTTCCTCTCCACCCTCTCGAAATCTAAGCCAAGAACCTGCGCCCTCTGCTTCAATGCCGCGTAGAGGAAATTCGCGGGAGATTCGACGGTCACGAACAGCACAGGGTAATTCCTCGATGCCTGATGCACCGCGAACTGCTCTGCGAGCAGGGATTTCCCGGTGTCTGGCACGCCCGTGATGTTGATCACGGCGAGATGTGGAATTCCCCCCAAGGGTTTCTTCACGAATTTATCGCTATTCTCGTCGTACTCCACGGTGTAGAACATCTCGTCTAACTTCGTACCCGTAGGAATTCCGAAAATCTTGGGGGCGCGATCTTTTAGTTCTCCTAACTCGTAAACGTACTCCTCGTGTTTCATAATTAAATCTAATACTCCTTCTATATAAACATTTCCAATTGATCCGCTGACCACATTATGATAACGTGCGGATTAGGACTTCCAAACCCTTTTATACTCCCCCTTTGATAACCCACCATGCATAAGAGAAAAGCAGTTATAATAATCCTGGACGGCGTGGGCGACCGGGCAAATCTGCAGTTGGATTACAAAACCCCCTTGCAGTACGCAAAAACTCCGAACCTCGATAGGATTGCAAAGAAGAGCGTCGTTGGGCTTATGGACTCAATAGCTCCGGGGATTAGAGCGGGAAGCGATACATCGCATCTGGATATTTTGGGCTACAACCCATACAAAGTTTACACGGGCCGCGGGCCCTTCGAGGCTGCAGGGTTGGACATGGATTTGGAACCTGGAGATATAGCATTTCGCTGCAATTTCGCAACTGTGGACGAGAATTTAGTCGTCGTGGATCGCAGAGCGGGGCGCATAAAGGAAGGCACGGAGGAATTGCTGAAGGATATAGATGGAATGGTTATTGAGGATGTGAAACTCTTCGTTAAGCCAGGAGTTGAGCATCGCGCCGCGCTCGTGCTTCGAGGCCCCGGATTGAGCCCGGAGGTAAGCGATGTGGACCCCCACGACATAGGTGTTAAGATTCACGAAGCAAAACCGCTCTCGGCGGATGCGGAAAAAACAGCAAGGATATTGAATGAATTCGTGAAAAGGGCGCATGAAATCCTCAAGAATCACCCGGTGAATAAAGAGAGAGAAAAAGAGGGAAAAAAACCAGCGAATATCCTTTTACCCAGAGGCGCCGGCATGGTTCCTCACTTGGAAAAATTTGAAAAGAGGACCGGGTTGAAGGGCGCGTGCGTTGTGGGCACCCCGCTAATAAGGGGAATTTGCAAGTTAGCAGGAATCACAGCGATAGATGTTCCAGGGGCCACGGGGGGCTACGACACGGACATGATTGCGAAGATGGATGCTGTTTTAGAGAATTTAAAGAATTACGATTTCATACTGGTGAACATCAAAGCCACGGACATCGCCGGGCACGATATGCAACCTATGAAAAAAGTGGAAGTTGTGGAAAGGATAGATGAAGCGATAGGGCATCTATACGAAAACTTGCCAGATAATGTCGTTTTAATCGTAACGGCGGACCACAGCACCCCGTGCACAGTCGGAGACCATAGCGGCGACCCAGTACCGATAATGATTTACGCCCCAGATTCTCGGAGAGAGGGAGAGGAGTTCAACGAAATTTCCGTGCTAAGGGGATCCCTCAGAATACGGGCCTCGGATCTGATGAATATTGTTATGAATCACACAAACCGCGCCGAGAAGTTCGGCGCCTGAGCTATTTTTTTAGAAATATTTATTTACGATAATTACTTAAAGGGAAAAATGAACTGGCACGGCTGGAACGGAAAGGTTTTGAAAGTTGATTTGACCCGCGAGAAAATTTACGTGGAGGAGCTTCGCAAGGACATCGCGCTAAGATTCATCGGGGGGCGCGGGTTCAATTCGTACACGCTTGCCATGGAACTTCCTCGCAACGTTGACCCCCTGAGCCCTGAGAACATAATAGCGGTTGCCCCGGGCGCGCTCACCGGAACCACAATGCCCATGTCCAGCAGAGTGGAAGTATCCACATTATCTCCTTACAGCGGTATCTTAGGGGATGGAAGCGCCGGCGGGCAGTTTCCCCACTGGCTCAAAAGGAGCGGTTTTGACCAGATTGTGTTTTATGGGAGAGCATCCAAGCCGAAATATCTTGTGGTTGGTAATGGCGAAGCGGAATTGAAGGACGCTTCTGAATTGCGGGGCCGCGACGTGTGGGAGACCACTGATATTTTAAGCGAAGAACATGATAATGCGAGGGTCGCTACGATAGGACGAGCGGGAGAGAACATGGTGAGATTCGCTTCTACCATGGTCGATAAGCACTCTTCTGCGGCTCGAGGCTCCGGCGCGGTGTTTGGTTCGAAAAATCTAAAGGCAATAGTGGCAAAAGGGGGCATAGATCCAAAAATCGCGGAGCGGGAAAAATTCATGGAATTGGTAAAAGAAGAAATAGAATTTTTCCGTAACAACCGATTCCAGTCGAGGGTGGTGAGAAATTACGGCACACACATCGGAATGGTTTACTGGTACCCGGGCTACAGGTATTTCTCAAAGTATCTGAAAGCGGAGGAAGTCGCATCGCAATTACTGCCTGAATCGTGGAAGAAGTACGAAATCGGCAGGTACGCATGCTACACATGTCCCGTCGCGTGCAAGAACAAGTACGAGGTGGACGGAGAGAAGAATATCGGATTGGAATTTGAATCAATCCACACTCTCGGGGTTAACTCGGGCATAGAAGACCCCGAAGCGATAGCAAAGATGGCGAACTTAGCGGACAGGGAGGGGATGGACGTAATCGCACTGGGGAACACCATTGCGTACGTGAAAGAACTTTACAATCGGGGCATATTGAGCAAAGAGAACACCGACGGGTTGGACTTATCATGGGAAAATGCAGAGGCGCAGATGGAACTCATAAAGAAGATAATAAAAAGGGAAGGATTCGGGAATTTAGTTGCGGAGGGACTTTACAACATCGCTAGGCATTTAGGTGGAAAAGCGATGGATTACTGCTATCATGTCAAGGGACTTTCCCGTGGGGTGCATCCCGCGGGCATAATGTCCCTCGCGCATGCAACATCCACGCGGGGGGCGGATCATCTCCGCGGTAGAACGTGGGCGTACGGGGAGAACGATGGTGCGCTGTTCAAAGAGTGGGTATCTCAGGGTTTAATTCCAGATGTGAACGAGGACCCAGTGGCCACTCTAACCCTTTGTGAAAGAGTGACAACAATGTCCGATGCCATAGGCAGATGCAAAGGAGCGGTGACATCATGGGTGGTCGCAGTTCCTTTGGTGTGGAAGTACCCCATATGGGGCGGAGTTGCAAGATATCTCACGTATGCGACAGGCTTTGAATTCTCAAAAAGGGATGTTGCTCTGGCTGGTGAGAGAATTTACATTACGGAGCGCAGCTTCAACGTGATGCAGGGAATCACGAGCAAAGATGATTCGATTCCAATGACTCCCGAGATGCGCAATTCCCCTCGAGGCAGAGAGGAAGAGAGAAAGCACCGGGAGATGATGCGCCAATATTACAGAATTCACGGGTACGACGAAGAAACGGGAATTCCGAAGAGGGAAAAATTGGAAGAGATGGACGTGAAGGAAATCGCAGATAAACTCTACAAAGGCATGCCCTACGAGCCATGGCAGGGTCCGAAGCTCAGAAAAATAAAGATTAATTGCGGGAAAAATATATAACGATTGCCAGCGTTGCTATAATCAGTATCCCCGGCGCGGTGCTGAACTCTGGAACATCGCTTTTCACGATATCTATTTTTTCGCTGCCCATTGAATCGTTCGCG
>JALWEL010000040.1 GCA_027014065.1 DHVE2 group archaeon | reverse complement strand
CCCCTGAAGAAGCATTCTGGAGAAAGCTTCCGGAGGAAAAGATATTTGAATATGTGGGGTGGTTATTTGAATTGTAAAATTAATTCGGGATACTACAGTTCTAATTAAAATTCTTCCAAATCGCACTGATGCCTTATTTTCTCCCCATCGATTTTAACGGGATACTCACCAGTAAGGCACCCCAAGCACAGGTCATCGCGAGGTATGCCTATCGCATCCACAAGCCCTTCTATGCTGATATATCCTAAAGAATCTGCACCAATCATATCGCGAATCTCCTCAACGCTCTTCTTGGAAGCGATGAACTGCTCCCTCGTCTTCATATCAATGCCCAGATAGCACGGAGCAACGATTGGCGGCGACCCGATGCGCACGTGCACCTCCACCACTCCCGCATCCCTGAGCATTTTCACTATCTTTTTCATCGTATTTCCGCGAACTATGGAATCATCTATCAGAACTATTTTCTTTCCTTCTACCACAGATCTCACAGGGTTCAGTTTCATTGTTATTTCCTTTACTCTGCTCTCCTGAGACGGAAGGATGAACGTGCGCTCAACGTACCTGTTTTTCATGAGACCTTCCGCGTATGGAATCCCGCTTTCTTCCGAGTACCCGATAGCATGCGCTCTCCCTGAATCTGGTACGGGGACCACGAAATCCGCATCAGCGGGATGCTCCTTCGCCAGATTTCTCCCGATTCTTCTGCGAACATCGTAAACGTTTCTCCCGTCGATCACGCTGTCGGCCCTCGCAAAATAGACGTACTCGAACATGCAATGCGCCTTTCTCTTTTTTCGAAACACATGATGCGTGACGAATCCATTTTTTGTTATCTCCACTATTTCCCCCGGCTCAACGTCCCGAATCAATCGTCCCCCCAATGAGTCGAAGGCCACGCTCTCCGATGCAACCCCGTAACCGCCTTCTATCTCCCCTAAAACGAGGGGTCTTATGCCGAACGGATCGCGGATTGCAAAAAGCCGGGAATCAATCATCACCGCGAGGGAATAGGAGCCGCGCAATCTTCTCATGGTCTCTTTCAATCCATCCACAATGCCCCTGCGTGTTATCTCATAAGAAATTAACCTTGCTATCACTTCGCTGTCCGAGCGGGTGGTGAAACCTGAGCCTAAAGAGCCTAAAAATTTCACCAGTTCGTCCACATTCACAATCTCTCCATTATGCGCAACCGCAATCTCATGATCAATGGTGAAAACGTAAATGGGCTGCGCGTTCTCCTCCACGGAGCCTCCCGTGGTAGAATAGCGAACATGCCCTATACCCACATTTCCCCTCAAATAACTGAGATTGAACTCGTTGAAAACCTGATGCACCAGCCCCATTCCCTTAACCACGTGCATCTTGTCCTCGTAAGTGGCAATCCCGGCGCTCTCCTGCCCGCGATGTTGCAACGCGCGAAGGGAAAAATAAATGGTCTTGGAGACATTAGAGGAGGAAAAAAAACCCGCTACTCCGCAGTACTCATTTCTTTTTCTTGGCCCACGAATATGATCTTCTCCTTGGGGCCGGATAGCCACAGTAAGAACACCTCTTTGTGTGAATATTGTACGTGCGGTGTCCGCATCTTCTGCAAACTATATGCGTGTGCTTTTTGTTGCGCTTACCCATTGCCGGAGTTCCTCTTCCTGCCATTTTGCATCACCTCAGGGTGGGGATATGTAAATCACGGTATCTCCTCTCACGATAACCACGTTGAACACACCCTTCGACTCCCCGTTTATTATTTCTTCCGCATTTTTGAGCACCAAGTTCATGTGCTGGTCGTAGCCGTCCAGCATCCCCCTGTACTCCTTGTTCCCTTTCATCGAAACGAGCACAGGCTTGTTTAGACTCTCGTGAAGTACATGCAGGGGCTTTATCATCTCAACCATTTAAACCACAGCACTGAAATTCGCATCCTCTATTTAAATTTTGGCATTCTCGTGTGAGATTGGGCCAGTCTTCGTAGCTGTCCGTGTCCGTCCACACGCCCGCCGCATTGGCGCACGGCACCAGCAGGTCCAGCTCGCTCGGCGTGACATGGCGCATCTCGCTTATCGGTGTGCCGTTGGTATGTAAAATATCCATCTGCGTACTAATCTTCATAACTCTCATCTCTTTGCGGGCTATCTAAAGAGTTGTTAGATGCATCTTTTACTAATGCCTTGTATTTATGGTACTCATGCCTGATGCCCCATATTACAAATCCCACACTACCAGCGTATAATATTATTAAGCTAATTTTGATATTTGTTGAAACTTTGCTGGTATAAAAAATTGGCAATATTATTAAGAAAACAAGAAAAAGCAGGAGTATTATGGATATACCTACTGGTAGCATTAGCTTTTCATATAAAATTCTATTTTTTGAATATTTAAGGTAGTGATAGGCCATCATAGATAAAATAGTATCAATTATGCCTGTCATCAACATCAACCATATACCAACTATGCCCACCGTTCTTATCCAGCCCATTTTATCCGCCTCCCTGATAGGACGCTATTCCATGAAGCAGACTTTCAAAGTATTGCTGTGCCATATCGCTTAATTCATAAATAGCATCGGCAGTTAAGAACCCTATGAATATTTCATCGGTCATTCCTATTACCCCTGCAACAATATCCGTGGGTGACGTGCTTAGCACCGATTTTATTGTGAGATAGCTCATCCATACTAAAATTCCCGCTCTTATTATCGCTGTGGCTGCACTAATTTTTGTATGTACCATCATTCTACACTCCCTATACACTACTTGAAGATTCTTTTACTAATGCTTTATATTTATGGTATTCGTGTCTAACGGCCCATATCACAAAACCCATGCTTCCTATGTATAATACTATCAACCCAATTTTAATGTTTACAGGTACTTCATTAGTGAAGAAAACGGGTAATGACCAAAAAATCGTAAATGTAAGAAAAAAGGGAATAGAGATAGTCACAGGTAGCATTAGTTTTTCGTATAGGAGTTTGTTTTTTGAATATTTTGGGTGATGGTTAGCAATTATCACTATGATAAAATCACAAATGGAGAGTATAAAAATCCCCCATATACTAATTATGTTCACTGTCTCTATCCAGCCCATTTTATCCTCCTCCCTGAGAGGATGCTATTCCCTGAAGCAGACTTTCGAAATATTGGTATGCTATATCGCTCAATGAGAAAAGAGCATCTGCTGTTAAAAATCCTATGAATATTTCATCGGTCACTCCTATTACTCCTGCAATAATATCTGTTGGTGATGTGCTCAGGACAGACTTTATTGTGAGGTAACTCATCCATACCAAAATCCCAGCTCTTATTATCGCTGTAGTTGTATCTATTACATCACTCGTGGCATTTGGATAAGTATACTTTAGTGCAAATGGTATACTTAAGAATACCATCATAGCGATAAAACCTTCTATCAATGCCTTCATATCTTCAGTACCAACTATCTTGCTATATGCAATGCCCAACCCTCCGATAACCATATCAGTAACAAAGGATACAACTTCTTTCCAAAACTCTGGGAGATTGGACTCATCAACAGCTTTCTGAATCAAAGTTCTTAATAGAAAGCCGAATACAAACCCCACCATAGGTGCTATAATCTTAATAACTGCCGTAGCGGCTTCAAATACCGATTCCATCCCTACAAATCCCGTACTTTCTGCCACGGTAGTTGTAGAATACGCACCACCAGTAAACACATCTGCTAAAACCGCAGCCCCCAACTCAAAAGCTATAAAGCCATATCCAAACATGTTTGCATCTCTGTATAAACCAGTCTCGGTAATGCTCACATTACTATCCATTACGGCAATAAGGTCATCTAAGTAATTCATGCTCATACTTTCTATGAAAGAATTCCATTTTTCCATAAACTCTTTCAGGAGACTTATTAACAAAGACCAAAGAATATTCGCCGCGCTCTGCGCCTCGCGCCATGCCTCGCCCAGCATCCGCAGGAACGGCGCTAAGAGCTGGCCGAGAACGTCGATTAGCTCATTGAGCGCGCCCTTAAGCAGTTTCTCCACCTGCACGTGGTTCATCGCGTAGTCCTCCGCGTACACGCGTATCAGCACGCTCCCCGTGTCCCTGTCCCACAGAGAGGCCTGGAAATCGCTGAATATCTCGTAGTGCGTCTCACCGTAGTGATCCGGGGTCGCGCACTTGCCGCTGCTCACATCCAGCACCGTGAGCGAGTATATGCCGCCCGCATCCCTGACCACCACGTGCACCCGCGCATATACATCGTCTCCCTCCTCGTACCACCGCACCGTGAACAGCACCATCACCGGCGGCATGTTCTCCACTATCATCGGGTTGAACTGCGAGGTGAGATACTTCGTCGCATTCTTGCCGCAGGAGGCGTTGTGTGGCGCCGCTTTAATGTATTGTGATATGTACTTGCTCGCATTCTCCTTTATGTTGCTCACAATCACGGCGTAACTCCTGTGCAGCTTGAGGGAGAAGTAGTACGCAATGCTCCAGTTGTAATCGTCCCATAATTTTTCTCTCTCCTCTTTCATCCAGTCATCCCTGTGTGTGAAGTTGTAGAAGGCGAGGAAATAAGAAGCGTTGGAAAGCATCGCCTCCACCACGTCCGGGATGCCATCGGAATCCACGTCGGACCAATGGAAACCATCCGAGGAGTTGTAGCCGTAGGGGATAAGAGGATCTAATTCATCCAGAGTTATATTCAGCTCCACGCTTACGGGTGTGCCGTCGCTCTTCCAGCCCGTGATTATCTTTACCTCATACCCGTTGATTTCTTTGCCATCGGTAATATTATCATGGTCTACATCCGGATTGCGCGTGTAGTTCACCGCCACCTCCATCGGCAGCCCCCTCGTTACATTCCAGTAATGCAGTTCATCTCCGTCGCTTATCCCGTCATGGTCTGTATCAGCGTCCTGGATGTTCAGCCCGTTATTGAACTCGAAAAGGTTGCTCAACCCGTCATGATCCAAATCGCCCAGAGCGTCCAGCGGGTCATAGGGATTGAGGTGGTTCTGGACTTCTACGCTTGTAAGTATGTGATCGTTATCGTCGTCCCAGTCGTATATATCGGGAGTGCCGTCGCCGTCAAAATCTCCCGCCGGATCGCGCTGATATTCTTCTATGTTGCTCAGCGTGTCTTTGTCAAAATCTAAA
The DNA here is from genome assembly GCA_027014065.1 of DHVE2 group archaeon. Taxonomy (GTDB): domain Archaea; phylum Thermoplasmatota; class Thermoplasmata; order Thermoplasmatales; family Aciduliprofundaceae; genus JAADDK01. Next base: position 71 of record JALWEL010000040.1, on the reverse strand, counting down.
TAGATATCGCTGCTGTTCGTGGGGTTGAGATATTCCCCTGCTCTCCATGCCGTTTTGTTGTTCTCATATAC
>JALWEL010000039.1 GCA_027014065.1 DHVE2 group archaeon | reverse complement strand
AGGAAAAAAAAAGAAAACTCAAAGAGTTGCACGATGAAGGATTGATATCCGAGGACGAATACGAGGAAAAGAGAAAGAATTTACTCTCACGACTTTAAAATATCAACATTTTTTATTTTTGTGATAAGAATTTTGTGCTATTGGATTTAGGCGCAGAAAAATTTTTAAGATTTACGAAAAGTTTAAATACCATGACTTCATAATTTTGATTATGAACGAAGTGAAGGTTGTATGCGAGAAAAAAGGCGTAATTATAGGTCGTGTGAAAAAGGCAAGGGTTGGATGGCCCGTTTACGATTCAAATAAAAGAAAGATAGGTAAAATCGTGGATTTATTCGGACCTGTTACCAATCCATACGTGAGGATTAAAATATTAAGAAAACGCGATGGAAAGATATTGCTCGGAGGTGAGGATAAATGGCGAAAGAAAAGGAAAAGAAGAAGTGGATAGACGAGATAACAAGATGTCCTGAATGTGGTTCCACTCATCTGGTTCGTGATTATGAAAGGGGAGAGTTAGTATGCATGGACTGCGGGCTGGTTATAGATGAGAGTTACATAGATCAGGGTCCAGAATGGAGAGCATTTGATTCTGAGCAGAGGGATGAGAGAGCCAGAACTGGTGCTCCGATGACATACACTATCCACGATAGAGGATTAAGTACGGAAATTTCGTGGAAGAACAAAGACTCCTATGGAAAGAGCATACCAACAAGAAGCAGGGCACAATTGTATCGACTTCGCAAGTGGCAGAAGAGAATAAAGGTGAGCAATGCGGCCGAAAGGAATCTCACACAGGCTCTTCAGGAATTAGAGAGAATTGCTTCAAATCTTGGATTGCCAAAGGATGTTCGAGAGACCGCTGCGTTGATTTATCGCAAGGCTGTGAAGGAGAACATGATCCGCGGGAGGAGTATAGAAGGTGTCGTGGCAGCGAGTCTTTACGCCGCATGCAGAATGCTGGACATTCCGAGAACTCTGGATGAAATAGCTTCCGTAACGAGAGTAAACAAACGAGAGATAGGGCGTATTTACCGGATAATGGTCAGAACGCTTAAACTCAACATATTTCCTACGCGACCGGAGAATTATGTGGACCGGTTCTGTGCAAGACTTAAGTTAAGCGGTGAGGTGAAAAAGAAGGCGTACGAGATTTTGAAGATGGCCGAGGATATGCACATTCTTTCTGGTCGAGGTCCAACTGGAGTGGCAGCTGCTGCCATATATATTGCATCAATAATGGCCGATGAACGGAGAACCCAAAGAGAAGTTGCGGAAGTGGCTGGGGTGACGGAAGTAACCATTCGTAACAGGTACAAAGAGCTGGTGGAAAAACTGAATCTACCGGTGGAAATATGAATTCCACCGCAAAAGAATAATACCAGAAGAGGGATATAGAACTATGAAAAGGATAGGACTCATCGGGGGAACATCACCGGAATCCACACTTTATTACTATCAAAATTTCATTGAGTATTCTCACAGAAACTTTGAGAGAAATTTCTACCCTGAAATAGTTATTTTCTCGCTGAATTTTAAAAAATTTCGTGAACTTCAGACATGGGACCAAAAAAGAGGGTACATCATGCAGGGAATACGCGCCTTGGAATGTTCTGGAGCGGAGGTCATCGGGATTTCGGCAAACACACCGCACATAATTTTTGACGATCTGCAGCAAGAAACGAGCGTAAAGAT
>JALWEL010000038.1 GCA_027014065.1 DHVE2 group archaeon | reverse complement strand
CAAATGCACTGCTGAGTAGAATCGCCGTGACCATAATTAGCAATAGAACCCCCAATAGTCTTATGGGTGAGTATATGAAAGTAGAATATAAAATTTATTTAAATTTCTCGGCTTTTGCCTGAGCAGGGATCTTTGAAGTGCTTCACTCCCTCTATTGGGCCCTTGGCTATCAGTATGTCGTTGGCCATTATTCTTGTGTTTTCCGTAGGCCCAAATACCCATTTCTTTCCTCGCTTTATTGCAATTACCCACATCCCAGTCTCGCTCGCTAAATTCAATTCCTCCAAAGTTTTATTCGCCAAAACGCTGTTTTCCGAAACCTTTGCCAAAGTGATAGTGATATCGCTTTCCTTTATGCTCTCTTTAATGATGGGGTGCGGTTCGATGTCTCGAAGGACCACCTCTGCTATCTGAACGGCTGAATCTGATATTGCCTCTATGCTCGTTGCGAGGCGAATTGTGATTAAAGCCTTCGATGAGTTTCCATCTCTTATGGCCTGCTCCACTGCCTCCTCCTGAATCCGATAATACGTTTCGTCGATTTTCTCCTCTAAGTAGATGACCTCCTCCGCAATCTCTTTGTTGTTGTAAATCAGCGCGGAATAGGCTAGGTCAATCATGAGTTCCGATATATTTTTCATTTCGATTAAGCTCTCACCTAGTCCCAACTTTCTTCACCCCTTGCAACCTTATCCAAGAATTCGTATCCGTCCTCCGTGCCGCGGATTATGAGGGCATCTCCCGCTTTTATTCTTACATCTCCATCGGGATCGTAAATCCAGTGCTTTCCCCTCTTTATGGCGATGATGCGAACTCCAGTCTCGGCCTCCACATTCAACTCCCCTATTGTTCTGTTTATTATGCTTGAATTATCAGAGATCATCACCACATGCAGTTTCTCGTCGGCCTTGCTGAACAGGCTCGGGAGGAACGGGCGCATGGTTATGTCCATATCCAGAAGATAAACTATGTCCGTGGCCGCGTTTGCGATGTTGTTGGCCGCGTCCGCCACCTGCAAAATGCCCGAAAGCTGCTCCGCCTCTTCGATGTTGTTGGCCGCCAGCATGGTTTTAATCCTTATTTTGTACACCAAATCATTCATCTCCTCTTCGAGACTTTTCACCTCGTTGGCCATGTCCTCGCTGTCGAAAATCAGCGCCGAGTACGCTAAGTCCACTATTAGCTCCGATTTTTCCTTGATTTCCACTAGCAGGTCTTTAACGGATTCCATCGAGACCCTTACCTGAAATAAAGATATAATGTTTTCGATACGGGATGAAAATTCATGTTTTCTCACATGTGTTAATTGGACACCGCAAATCATTTAATTTTAGATTTTCATACACTGCCAATGGCCATGATTAAAAACACCCCCTCGCTCCTCGCCCACGGAAATGTAAAACTGAGGAAAAAACTTCTCGAGATCGCAGAAAAGTTATTGTGGGAAATAAAGGGAGATAGAGTCATCGAGGAAAATATCAGAGTCGAAGGGGGAAAGATGTGGATTAAGGGGCATCCCGTGGATTTAGATTTCGAGAACATATACGTGGTGGGCTTCGGCAAGGCCTCTGGGGAAATGGCGCAGGCGCTGGAAAAGAAGATTGGAGAAATAAAGAATGGAGTGGTGAATACTAATCACGGAGTGAAGGTGGAGAGGGTAAAATTGAACATCTGCCCGCATCCTCTGCCCGATGAAAGCACCGTGGCGCATTCCGAGGAAATTCTCAAAATTGTGGAAGAAGCAGGCGAGAATGACCTTATTATTTTTCTCATATCCGGCGGGGGCTCGGCGCTTTTCGAGATACCGCGCGATGGAATAACAATAGCGGAGGAGAGAGAAATCGTGGGAGAATTGCTCGCTATGGGGGAGGATGTCGAGAAGATAAATGAAACAAGGATTCTATTGTCCAAGGTGAAGGGCGGCAAATTGCTTCAATATGCGAAGCCCGCATCCTGCATTTCCCTCATAATCTCCGATGTGATTTCCCGCCCGAAGTACGTGGCGTCTGGCCCCACATGGGGAGATTACGAGAGATGTGAAAATTTTGTAATTGCGGATAATCAATACGGAAAAAGGAAAGTGAAAAAAATCGCGGAAGAGCTGGGAATTCGTGCAGAGATTTCTCCCACAATTCTCCGGGGCGAACCCAGCGAGATTGCTCCTCGCTTGGTGGAAGAATTGAAAAAAGGGGAGGAGATGGTAATATGGGGAGGTGAAACAACGGTGAACGTTGGCAATGCTCATGGAATGGGGGGAAGAAATCAGGAGCTGGCGCTGAGAATTGCGGAGAGAATAAGCGGGGAAAACATGGCTTTTCTTTGTATTGGAACCGACGGAATCGACGGGCCCACTGATGCAGCCGGGGGCATTGTGGACGGAGAAACTATGAGAAGAATAAATAGGTACGATGAAGAGATGAAGGAGCACAACTCTTACGGGATTTTGAAAAATTTGGGAGACGCAATAATCACCGGGCACACGGGTGCGAATATCGCTGATATATGTTTAGGGATCAAATCATTCGATTATGTCCATCATGTTGCTCCTCTTATCCGAAGCTTTTAGGTAATAATCCCAGTTTCCATGGTAGAGGATTTGGAACCCGTAGCCTCTAGCTACGTTCTCATCGAATTTTCCTCTCATAATGGCTAAAACTCCCATGGTCCTGAGAGTATTCGAAGCTAAGTGAAACACGTACCCTTCACTCAATCCGATTTTCTCTGCGTTCACTATCCACACGTTGAATCTGTCAAGGGGGAGAAAAGGAAGCTCCGGGTTTAGCACGAGGCAATTCTCTTTTTTTTCGCATGATTTCGAGGTGCACGTTACTTTTCCCTTCGATTTCATAATCTCGATGAGTTCGGATTCTTCGCACGTGGATATCAATATCTCGGGCTCGTTTTCAACCACGAACCCCATGAGCATCTTTATTTCATCGGCCATGCGCGTGCATGTGATTATGTGATTAATTTTTTCCGTTTGCATCTTCATGCAAAATTTAAAATATTGGAATTCGATAAACACATGTGGCACTTCGTCTGAGCAGGGAAGAGATACTCAAAGGCGGTGTAATTCGTACCATGTTCCTTTTGGGCTGGCCCATGATGGTTAGTAGTTTACTCCAGACCCTCTACAATCTCACAGATATGTTCTGGCTTGGGAGACTGCCCACGGAGGAAGCCAAGATAGCGGTTGCGGCGATAAATTTCACATGGCCAGTGGTTTTCTTCTTCATATCATTCGCAGGCGGTTTGGGGCGAGGGGGAATTCCAATAATTTCCCAGTACGTAGGTGCGAATCGCAGGGATAGAGCGAATCATTACACAGGTCAAATTTTTTCAATAGTCATAATTATCGCGGTTATCGTGGGGATAATCGGGGCGATTTTCTCTTACCCTATTTTCGAGTTAATAGGTGCGAAGGGCGCACTTTTAGATACCGCGGCCACCTACGGCTCAATAATATTTTTGGGATTGCCGTTCATGTTCATAGTTATGGGGGGAAGCGGAGTTATTTCCGCAGAAGGAGATACAATAACCCCCCTGATAATAAGCGGTACCTCAGTGGGAATCAACATAATTCTGGATCCTATCATGATTTTCGGTCTTTTAGGAATTCCGAGAATGGGCGTGTTCGGGGCGGCCACCGCAACGGTCATCGCGAGGATAATCGCGGCCGTGTGGCTTCTTTACCTTCTTCTTAAAGGAAAACTCAGGCTAAAACCCACTTTGAAGGATTTCAAGCCCAAATGGGAGAGTATGAAGTTCATTCTGAGAATAGGTATTCCCTCCAGTGCGGGAATGAGCGCGATGGCATTGGGATTCGTTATAATCCAAAGCATACTCGCGCATCTTCCAAATTACGAACTTGCAATCGCCACATACGGCGTTGCGAATAGGATAGTGAATATAATGTTCGTCGTGGTCAACGGCCTTGCATCTTCCGTTGGAATAATGTTGGGTCAGGCGTTGGGCGCGGATTTGATTCAAAGGGCGAAAAAAATCGCTCAAACGGGCATATTTTTCATGTTTTACCTGCTTTTAGGGGCATCCGCAATAATTTACATTTTCCGCGACCCAATAATCGCGTTTTTCGTTCCAAATAATCCAGATATAATCCAGAGCGGCGGAGTGTTCCTTTCAATAGTTCTTATCGGAATTCCGTATTTTGGCATATTCAGAATAATAAATTCAATGCTCAACGGTTCGGGGCACACGATTCAGAGTTTCATATTCGGAGTTACTCGCCTCTGGCTCTTGAGGATTCCCCTCGCTGCATATTTAGCCCTACCCTTCGGATTGAATGCGGGGATGGTTGGAGTCTGGCTCGCAATGGCCATATCGAACATGGTGTCCGCGGGTGTTGGAGCGATATTTTATTTCAAAGGGGACTGGAAGAAGAAAATCATAAAGAGGCCTAAATCAGAAATTCCAGCGAAGATTTCTTAACTATTACGTTTCTCTTAACCCTGATGAGCCCTTCTCTCAGGTAAATTGAGGGAATGATGGTCATTGCCATGTTCTCCTCAATCACGCAATCCCCGGGGGCATATGGCTGGTAGAACCCGCAACACGGGACGACGGAGTAATGGGGGAAATTGCCTAATTTTCTTATGTATGAATCCACATTTTCGCATCGCGACCCGTCGTGCAGAAATTCTCCTAAGTGCATGTACATTTTGTTTATTCTTTCGAGGGATTTGATCCATCTTTCATTCTCTTCTGTGAATACAACTCTGGAGAAGCTCAGAGGATATCCATTAAAGGTTGGAGACGAATCGATGTAAATGATATGTCCCTCTTTTATTCTCTCATCCGTGGTTTTTGGCAGTGGAAATTTCGCTCTTTCTCCCATGGCCACTATTGTCTCGTACGAAAATCCGTCCGCGTGGCGCAGAAGATTGCAATCGATTATCCTCTTCAATTCTCTCGCACTCATTCCCATTTCGATTTCGCCCATTGCTTTCTGGAAATCTCTTTCTATTCCTTTGCTGAACTCCTCTATTATTGGAATTTCCTCGTCGAAGGGTTTTCTAAGCGCATTCTTCAACACCCCAGCTCCATTTTTAAATCTAAAATTGATATGGCTTATTTTTGCGAACGGGCTAATAAAATACTCCCCTTCCAATTTTGGCTCCCCGTAGACCACATCGTACCCTTCTTTCAATTCTTCTTCCAGTTGCTCCTCCATTGCATTTGGCGCGTAAACCACGATTTCCTCTCCTATGACCAGATGAC
>JALWEL010000037.1 GCA_027014065.1 DHVE2 group archaeon | reverse complement strand
GCGATTGTGGAAGCAGTTTATTACGCCAGATTCTTGTTCAAAGGTACTGGCACAGAAAAGAGCGAGGGAATAAGCAAGAGCGAAATGACAGCAATTGTAATACTTGCCATTCTCTTAGTGCTCGTAGGTATATTCCCTCAGTACATATATACGCCGGCGGTTAACGCAGCCTCATCGTTTTTGGGAGGTGGTCCATAATGATAACTCTAACCATTGCTATCTTCCTCTTGGGGATTATAATAGTTGGATTATTAAACAGATATCCTAAAGCAGCGGGTGTTATAGCGTTCTTCGTTTCCCTCATTCCATTCTTTGCTCTCCTCTCCTGGAGCAGTGTGATGAACATCTCCCTCCCTTCGTACCTGCATTTCTTGAATTTTGAGACCTCGTGGCAGTACAACTTAGGCCCCGGAACTTTGATTTTACAAATAACCCCTCTGGGCTGGTTCTTCCTCCTGTTGCTTTCCTCTCTGTTCCCAATGGTTATCCTATTCTCCATTTCATTCTTCAGAAGCAACGCCGGAGGCTTTTACGCTGCTATGCTCCTCACTATGCTGGGCTCTTTTGGAATCCTGCTTGCACAGGACATGCTTACATTCTACATATTCTGGGAGATAATGTCATGGAGCATTCTAGCGCTGGTGATAAGAGGAGGAGACAGAAAAGCGATAGTGAGCTATCTCTCATTTGGCGCCCTTTCCGCCATGCTAATCTTGTTTGGCTTCATGCTATTGTACTTTAAAACGGGCACTTACGTGTTCGCGGAAATGCACTTAGATGCCAGCAACTTAGTGCTTGCGGCCATTTCTCTAATAGTCTCGGGCTTTGCTGTAAAAGGTGCCCTAATGCCAATGCACGTGTGGGCACCCCATGTGTACTCCAAATCCGAAGAGCCATTCGTGGCGTTCCTATCTGGAGGTCTTAGCAAATTAGGATATTTTGGAATAATGCTGTTCATGTACGGAGTGGTAGGCTTCTCCCTGCTCTCATCATGGGGTACTTTCAGAGGGGTGCCCCTATTTGGCTACACCCTCGCAGTGGTAGGAGCTTTCACCGCATTCGCAGGAACCGTTTTAGCGGTTATGCAGGACGACCTCCGAAAACTGCTGGCTTATTCATCCATAGGTCAGCTCGGATACATAACAATAGGTTTGGGCATAGGAACACCTCTAGCGATCACAGGTGCACTGTTTCAGGCGCTGAACCACACATTCTTCAAGGCGGTTCTTTTCCTCGCCGCCGGAGCAGTGTATTATCGCACTGGCAAGTACAAGATAAGCGAGCTTGGAGGTCTCGGGTACAAGATGCCATTCACCTTCTTAGCCACGCTGTTTTCAATATTCGCCTTGGCGGCTATTCCAATAACCAGCGGGTTCGCGGCCAAGTGGCTTTTGTACGAGGCGGCCATCGAGAAGAAATTCCTGTTTGTCACACCCATAATGCTCATCGCCGGCGTGGGCGCATTCCTGTACGCCTACAAGATTCTATACGGAGTATTCTTAGGAGAGCCAAGATACGATGTGAAAGAAGCGCCTCTGTCTCAGCTCGTTCCAATGTGGATTCTGGTTCTTCCGCTAATCATCTTTCTCATATTCCCCGGGTGGTTCGTGGATCTAACTGCGCCGATTCTTCAGGGATACGGAATGACAGCGATTCCACACACACCATTCATGATTAACACCTCTCTGGCTAAATACAATACCCTCGCTGTGATATTCGGGTTCATAGGCACATTGTTGTTCGCGTTCATACTCTACAAATCCAAACCTCAGGAAAGAGTGGAGCATCTGGACAATTACTTAGCCGGAGAGCCACCGGAGCTGTACAATTACAATATAGCTATGCACGCATCCAGCAAATACTATGAGCCATTTGACGAGGTATTTTACCCGTACTTCAAGAAAGGCGCAGAAAGAATGTGGGAAATAATCTTAGCTGCGGGAGAGGTTTTTGGAAGTGGAGCGAGGAAAATATACACCGGTATAGTTGGTGATTATTCGATTTACATCCTTCTATTCTTCCTCATCATGGTGGGATGGTGGTTGCTATGGTGAACTACATAGACCTGACAATTCAAATCCTCGTGGCAATGGGCGTGACCGCTCTCGGATTCGCGATAGGAATGCTGTTCAACGGAATTGCAAGAAAAATCACGGCAAGAATTCACAACAGAGTAGGCCCACCAATATATCAGGGATACATCGACGTCCTGAAACTTTTCACAAAGAAAACCAATATTTCGCACGGGTGGATTTTCGATTTTGCAGCCCTGTTCTCCGTGGCCGGAATCGCTCTCACATTCCTGTTCCTACCAGTGGCTGGGGTAACGCTCCTTAGCGGCGAAGGGGACATATTTCTCATTCTCTACCTTCTGGCAATTCCTGCCCTGGGATTCGCCTTGGGTGCTGGAGCAAGCGGAAATCCAAACGCGGCGGTGGGAATAATGAGGGCGCTCATGACCATGCTCGCCTACGAACTTCCTTTGGTCATGGTGATAATCGCCATGATGGTTTATTACGATACCACATCCCTTGCGGTAATAGTGCAGAAGCAGGCAAACATGCAGTGGGCCATATTCATACCTGTGTTCTTCATAGGCGCTCTTGTGGCGGATATGGCATTGCAGGGTATGCTAATGGAAAAACCATTCGATATCCCCATTGCGCCCCACGAAATCGCCTCAGGACCCATGGTGGAATTCGGAGGCAAACATTTGGGCGCGCTCATGCTATACAAGATGATGGGTATTGTTGTGGAAACAACGCTCTTCGTTGACCTGTTCTTAGGAGGTGGAGTTGTTCTTAGCGTATCGCAGTTCGGTTGGCTCGCATATTTGGTGAACTTCATAGTTTGGTTCCTCCTGATTCTTTTCGTGTTCTTCATTGCACTGCTAATCAACGCGGTGTTCCCGAGGTTCAGAATCGAGCAGGCCCTGAAGTTTTACTGGAAATACGATGCCATAGTGGGAATACTCATATTGATTTGGATATTTGTGGGGGTGACCATATGAATCACGAAAATTGGAGCAAATTAGCGAGAATAATGAGCAAGAGGTCTCTGTGGATGATTCATTTCTGTACGGGCTGCGGCGCCATGGAGATGCCCCCGGTGATGACCTCCCGCTACGACATGGAACGATTCGGGATGCACGCCATGGCCACCCCGAGGCAGGCGGACGTATTCTTAGTGACTGGCTATCTGGCAGTTAAAACCCTTAAACGCGTGGTGCAGGTATACGAACAGATGAGGGATCCGAAATACGTGATAGGCTTTGGCTCGTGCACCATAAACGGAGGAATGTACTGGGATTCTTACAACACCATCAAGGATTTAAGCAAGTACATACCCGTGGATGTTTACATCGCCGGATGTATGCCGAGGCCCGAAGCTATTATGGACTCTTTCCTGAAGCTCTTCGACATGATTGACAAAGGAGAAGCAATAGGATGGCAGAAATATCACAAGTACTATGATCAGTACAAGAGAAATCAAAGGATGGCCTTCTCTTACCGCTTGGATGAAGTTAAAGACATCAAGGAGGATGATAAAGAATGATGGCTAAGGAGCTCTTCCCGGAAGCGCAGGAGATTCGCAAGGGAAGAATAAGGATTGAGACGCAGAAGGACAAAGTGGGAGAGATAATAAAAAAATTGAAAGATAACGGCTACGAGCACTTTGTGATGCTCTCCTGCGTGGACTGGATCAAAGAGGGAAAATTCGAGCTCGTGTACCAGATGTGGTCATACCAATACAAAGAGCACGTGATGATTTCCATAAAAATAAACAGAGACGGGGAGAGTATGCTATCCATGCGCCACCTTTTCCCACAGATAGAAACCTACGAACGCGAAATACACGAGATGTTCGGAGTGAACTTCATCGGCAATCCCAATCTGAAGGAGTTCATACTGGAAGGATGGCCCCACATGCCCCCAATGCGGAAGGATTTCGATACCGAGAAGTTCGTTAAAGATTTCTACTACAAGATTCCCGAGGTGAAGGAAGAATGACAATCCAGAAAGAATTCGAGCTTTTCATAGGGCCCAATCACCCCGGTGCAACGGGAAATATGAGCTATCACATCTGGGTAGAAGGAGACAAAGTGAAGAAGGCGGAAACTCGTGTTGGATATCTTCACAGAGGATTCGAAAAATTGATGGAGAAGAGAATCTGGATGCAAAACGTCCCGCTGGTGTGCCGTATCTGCGTTCCCGAGCCCGATGTGAACGAAGCTGCCTATTCCATGGCCGTCGAAGATTTAATGGGCTGGGAAATACCTGAGAGGGCAAAGTACATACGCACCATCATCCTTGAGATGGCGAGGATCGGTGCTCATTTACTCACGGTGGGAGGCATAGCAGCATCTTTAGGCATATACACGGCCGCACAATGGGGTGTGGGAGACAGAGATTACCTTTTGGATGTCTTCGAAGAGATTACGGGAGCAAGGGTATATCACATTTACATCTGGCCCGGCGGCGTGCGCTGGGATCTGCCGAAGAACGCAAAGGAACTCATAACGAAGGTTTTAGATTACTTGGAAAGCAGATTGCCCCTCTACGACGATTTGATAATGAATAACAAAGTGTTCGTAAGAAGAGCGGCGGATGTGGGCGTGGTGCCCAAGGATAAGGCGGTGGAGTGGGGAGTTACCGGCCCTAATCTCAGGGCGGCGGGATACGAATACGATATAAGAAAATTAGAGCCCTATGCGGCTTATGACAAAATAGACTTCGAGGTCCCGTATTATCCGAAATTAGGGGAATACGAGGTGCTATCAGAGGGAAGCGATATATACACGAGGACTGCCATAAGAATGCTGGAAATTCAGCAGAGCATAAAGATAATAAGACAGGCGCTCAAGGACATGCCCGAGGGAGATGTTATTTTGAAGCATCCTCAGTGGTTCGCGTGGAAAGTCCCCGCAGGTTACGCTTACACGCATGTGGAAAGCTCTAAGGGCGAATTCGGGTACTTTGTGGTCAGCGATGGCGGAAAGAAGCCAGTGCGCGTACATGTCCGCGGTCCATCCTACACGCATGGGATAAATGTCTTAGAGACGATTGCACCGGGATTGAACATCGCAGATTTTGCACCCACAGCCATAAGCCTGGATGTATGCCCTCCGGACATCGAGAGGTGATAAACATGGGTGGAAGTGTAATTAAACCATTTCATGCGCTCAAGCATCTCGCAAAGAAACCACACACCATAAAATATCCTTATCAAAAACATACCGATTTGCTCGGAAACGAGCTACCCACTGAAAGATACAGGGGATATCATACAAACAACATAGAAACCTGCATAGGTTGCGGATTCTGCGGAAGGATATGCATGAACGCGGCCATAACATACGTGGAGATTCCCGAATTAAAGGGTGTGACCAAGGGATTGCCAAAAAGACCCGTGATTGACTATGGACGCTGCTGTTTCTGCGGTTTATGCACCGATGTATGCCCAACAAAATCACTCAAATTGGTGCCCAAGTACGATTACGTAGACGAAGACAAGAACACATTTAAGGTGATTGCATCTCCTCTAATAAAGAAAAACGAAGGATTTAAAATAAGTAAAGACTACTTAGTTTTCGACCTCGATGATCTCCGCTCGAAATTAGGCGATTATCTTCAAGAGATCATAAAGAAGAAGGAAGAGGAAAAGAAGAAAAAAGAAGCGGAAAAGGCAAAGAAAGATTCTAAAGAGGAGAAAAAAGAATAATTTTTATACCTTTTTTCTATTTTGAAACTATGGGTAAAAAACTTCTAATTGCGACAGGCTCGATTTTGATGGCGATAAGCACATTTCTATTCGTACTAGATTTCATTTCCCTCCGATCGATTCTCCTCTACATTCTCTCGATAATCGCCTTCCTGAGCTCCATTTTAGGCGGTAAGAGTGTGGCGTACCACATTCACGACACTCACTTGGCGAAGGAGAAGGGCATGAAAATCTCACCCTCCATGATGATTTACCTCTGGCTCTTTATGTTCATTCTCTTCCTTATCGCTTATTCCATCGCGAAAATCGCCCTGGGGCTCTTCATAAAGATTCTCCTGTTCCCGTTGGGTGGAAAATATCTGCCGATAATTTACAACACCCTCGGCATAATCGCATCTTACATTCTCTTCTCCGGAGTCGCGTACGGAAAGAAAAAATTCCTGACCATATGGGGAAGAGCAGCAGAAGTGATGGCGCAAGCGCCGAAGAATATGATGCACGAGAGCACAAATGCAATGAAAAAAGGAGAAGATATGGGCAAAGAGATGATGAAACGCTTTAAAATGCCGTAAGGAGTTTAGAAATGTTTATAATCTCTCCCTCTTTCCTGCACCTATGCAGATAAAAAGCGTTGGAGATTTCCCCAAGGCCGAAGAAGAGGTTCTGAAATACTGGGAATCGAAAAACATATTCGAGAAGCTCCGCGAGAAGAATAAAGGAAAGGAGAGGTTCATATTCTTAGAGGGACCGCCGACGGCCAACGGCATGCCCCACATCGGTCACGCGTTAACTCGTGCCGTGAAAGATGTTTTTCTTCGATATAAAGCCATGGATGGCTATGAGATATACCCGTGGATCGCCGGCTGGGACTGCCATGGTCTACCTGTGGAAATCGAGGTAGAGAAAAAATTGGGGATCAACTCTAAGAGAGAAATAGAAAAATTTGGAGTTAAGGAGTTCAACAAGCTGTGCAAAGAGAGCGTTTTCAAATACAGGGATGAATGGATTAAGATGTCCAAGCGCATCGGGTTCTGGATTGATTTCGAAAAAGCATACGTTACGATGAAAGATTATTACATCGAGAGCGTGTGGTGGGCTCTCAAGAAGATTTACGATGAGGGCCTGCTCGTGAAAGATTACAAAGTCGTGCCATATTGCCCGCGCTGCGGCACGCCGCTAAGCAGTCACGAGGTTGCGCAGGGGTACAAGATAACGAAGGATCCTTCCGTGTATGTTAAATTCAAAGTTAAAGACGAAGATGCCTACTTCTTAGTGTGGACCACAACGCCTTGGACCCTGCCCTCCAATCTATTACTCGCGGTTGGAGAGGACATAGATTACGTGTTAGTGGAAAAAGACGGGGAGAAGTATTACATGGCGAAGGCTAGGCTCAACGCAGTTCTTGGCGAGGCGAAGATAATCAAAGAGATGAAGGGCAAGGACTTGAAGGGCAAAAGGTACCATCAGTTAATGCCATTTGTGAAGGTTGAGCACGACGCATTCTACGTCACCACCGCGGATTTCGTTAGCACGGAAGACGGCACGGGAATAGTGCACATCGCACCTGCATTCGGAGAGGACGATTATCAGGTTTGCAAGAGAGAAGGAATCCCCCTCATTAAGCCGGTTAACGAGGAGGGTAAATTCACAGAGACTCCGTGGAAGGGCATGTTCGTAAAGGATGCCGATAAGCACATAATCCAGTGGCTGAAAGAGGAGGGCAAATTGTTCAAGAAGGAAACTGTGGAGCACAGCTACCCACACTGCTGGCGCTGCGGCACACCCCTTCTTTATTATGCGTTGGACACTTGGTACATAAGAATGAGCAAGAAAAGGGAAGAGCTCATTGCCAATAACGAGACGGTAAACTGGAAGCCCGAGCACCTGAAGCACGGACGCTTCGGAAATTTCTTGGAAGAGGTGAAAGATTGGGCTCTCTCCCGAAATCGATATTGGGGTACCCCGCTTCCAATATGGAAGTGCCCCGAAGGACACGTTTTTATTCCGGAGGGTAAAGAAGACCTCCTGAAGCATGTGGAAGGCGAAATTCCAGATGATTTCGAACTGCACAGGCCATGGGTCGATGAAATCCACGTAAAATGCCCCGTCTGCGGCAAGGAGATGAAGAGAGAGCCGTACCTCATAGATGTGTGGTTCGATTCCGGAAGCGCACCATTTGCGCAATTCCACTATCCCTACGAAAACCAAGAAGATTTCAAAAACTCGTTCCCTGTGGATTTCATAACGGAGGGAATTGATCAGACACGGGGCTGGTTCTACACCCAGATGGCCATATCCACGCTCGTGTTCAATCAAGCCCCGTACAAGAACGTTCTCACCTTAGGCCTCATTTTAGATGAAGACGGAGAGAAGATGAGCAAGTCCAAGGGCAACGCCGTGGATCCCATGGGGATAATGAACTCCGTGGGCGCCGACGCGGTTCGCTTCTATCTCTATTCCTCGCCCGTGTGGAAGAGCCGCCGCTTCTCCGAGAATCTGGTTCGCGAATATATGCAGAGAACGATAGGCACACTCTGGAACGTGGTTCTGTTTTTCAAGAACAACGCCGAGTTGGATGGCTATCGGGGGGAGAAGTGGGAAATAAACAACGATCTCGACCGCTGGTTAATTTCGCGTGTAAATTCAACAATAAAAGATGTGAGAAAACATTTAGACAATTACGATGTGCATTTAGCAACAAAATCCATCGAGAGGTTCATAGACGAGCTCAGCAACTGGTACGTCAGGAGATCAAGAAGAAGATTCTGGCGCGAGGAGATGAGCGATGACAAGAGAAGCGCGTATACGGCGCTTTTCACTTCCCTTCGCACAATATCGCTCCTCATGGCTCCTTTCACTCCTTTCCTCTCGGAAATAATTTACAGGGAGACCTTCGGCGAGAAGGAGAGCGTGCATTTGGAGGATTACCCTCAAGCCAATAAGGATTTGATAGACGAAAAACTCGAAGAGGAAATGAACGTCGCAATAAAGGTCGCAGAGGCGGGCAGGAGGGCGAGGCAGATAGCAGATATAAAACTTAGACAGCCGTTGAGCAAGATGATAGTGTCCTGCGACGAGAAATACAAGGGAATCGTGAAGAAGTTCATCGACGTTCTGAAGGAAGAAGTTAACGTGAAAGAAATCGAAATCGGAAAGATTGAAGGAATGACGGAGAAGGAGATAAAGATAAATTACCGTGCTTTAGGGCCAAAGCTCAAAGGAGACCTTAAAAAAGTGGTAAACGAGCTGAACTCCATGAGCAAAGATGAACTCACAGAAAGATTGAAAAAAGGAGAGTTAGTGATTTTAGGTCATAGACTAACGGAAGAGGACGTATCGGTGTTCGAGAAGCCTGTGGAAGGCGTGCAGGCAGTGGAGGTCGAATCTCTACCAATTGTTGTTTATCTCGACACAACAATAACCCCCGAGCTGAAAGAGGAGGGCCTCGCTCGAGAATTGATAAGGAGAATACAGACAATGCGCAAGGAGATGAACCTACAGTACGATGCAAAGATAAAGACCCGCTACTCTGGTGATAAAACTCTTGAAAAGGTGATGAAGAAATACGAAGAGCACATAATGAGAGAGACGCAGAGCGTAATCTTAGAGAAGGGAGAAGAAGGAGAATACGAAAAAGAATGGGAAATCGAGGGAAAGAAAATCCGAATTTTCCTCTCCTCTTAATTTTCCCAAAAAATTATTAGTGGGGTCGTTCATTAACCCCAGGTGAGCCGATGAACCTTGCGATTGTGGGCATGCAGTTTGGTGATGAGGGAAAAGGAAAGATAGTGGACTTTTTATCGGAAAATTTCGACATCGTGGCGAGATTCTCGGGAGGGAGCAACGCGGGGCACACCGTGGTTTATGAAGGTAATGAGGTGAAATTCCATCTTCTACCGAGCGGAGTGCTCCGGGGAAAAATAGGAATTTTGGGGAACGGAATGGTCATCGACCTCAAAAAACTGCAGAGAGAAATGGAGATGGTGAGAGAATTAGGCGTAGAGCCGAAAATTTTGATTTCTTCAAGGGCACATGTGGTGACCTCTTTTCATCGAATCTTAGATGAGATGGAAGATGAAATAATAAAGATAGGGACCACAAAGCAGGGAATTGGTCCCAGCTACGCTGCGAAGCACACGAGAATCGGGACAAGAATCGCGGATATATTCCAATGCGATCTTGAGAAAAAACTGAAACTTCTCAGCGAGATTCATCGCTTGGAACTCTCGGAAGGAGAGATAAAAAAAGAGGCAAGAGAACTCAAAGAAATCGGGAAAAAAATGAAGGGCATGGTTGAAGAGACGGAGATTTGGCTCAACAACGCTATTGATTCGGGAAAAAGCGTTCTGTTCGAAGGCTCGCAGGCTTCATTTTTGGACGTAGATTTCGGAACTTATCCGTACGTGACCTCGTCCAACACAACCGTTGGAGGCATAGTTACGGGCTTGGGTATTCCCCCGAGCAAAATAGATAAAGTTATGGGTATCGCAAAGGCATACACCACCCGCGTTGGCGCTGGGCCATTTCCAACTGAGCTGCACGGGGAAGAGGGAGAAAAATTGAGGGAAAGGGGAAGAGAATACGGGGCAACCACAGGTCGGCCCAGGAGGGTTGGCCATTTAGACCTCGTTTTGCTCCGATACGCAACGTTAATCAACGGAATCGATGAAATTGCGCTCACTAAGGTGGACGTGCTTTCGGGAATGAAAATGGTAAAAATAGCCACAAAATACGAGTGCGAGGGAGAAGAGAGAAGATATCCTCCGGCGAATATAAGCAATTGCGAGCCAATTTACGAAGAAATCGAAGGTTGGGATAACATTGAAGATGAAAATCTTCAAAAATTCGTAGGGTTCATAGAAAAAGAGACGGGAGCGAAGGTAAAGATAGTTTCCTATGGGGCATCGAGAGAAGACACGATAATGAGATGAATCAGAGCTTCTCCATGTCCTCTATTTCACTTATCATATCATTGGCATCCTTGATTATCTTCTCCAGAGTTTCTTTCAGGGCCTTTATCTCTCTCTTGGCCCTCTTGGTGACCTTGGCTCCCTCCGGGCTTGGCTCTATTAGCTTCTCCTGCTCCAAAATGCGGAGGGAATAGCGAACTTTGTGCTCGGGTATATTCATCAGCTGCGCTAATTTTATTATCCCTATTGGCTGGTTCTTCATCACATAATTGAGTATGTGTATGTGCCTCTTTACCAATTCCATTTCTTCTTCCAACTTGCCGGTCATTATCATTTTTTCACCCCCTTGACCCTTGCTATCATGCGTATGCTCTCAACCTATATATCTTTTCCTGTATTTCGTCAATCGTTAAACCACAACCCTAATATATGGCGTAATAATCAAAGGGATGGTGATTGTATGGTGGAAATTATAGACACCACATTCAGAGATGCGCACCAGTCCCTGATAGCCACGAGATTAAAAACGGAGGATATGCTCCCCATAGCAGAGAAGATGGATTCAATAGGATTCTATTCAATGGAAGTGTGGGGCGGCGCAACATTCGACGTTGCAATTCGCTATCTTCGCGAAGACCCGTGGGAGAGGCTCAGAGAATTGAGGGAGAGAATAAAAAAGACGAAGCTGCAGATGCTTCTCCGTGGCCAGAATGTAGTTGGATATAAGCACTATCCGGACGATGTAGTCAAAAAATTCGTTCAATTAGCGCATAAAAACGGCATCGATATATTTCGGATTTTCGACGCGCTCAACGACGTCAGAAACATGGAAATTGCCATAAAGGAAGCGAAAAGAGTGGGTGCGGAAGTTCAGGGCGCAATAAGCTACACCACGGGAAAAATATTCACCCCTGAGTATTATCTAAAGCTCGCAGAATCCCTGATTTCCTTAGATGTTGACTACATAACGATAAAGGACATGGCTGGTCTCCTGACCCCTTACATGGGCTATTCCCTCGTGAAAGAGATAAAGGATGCCTACGGAATAAAGGTGGATGTGCACATGCACTCAACCAGCGGAATGGCCGTGGCCACGTACCTAAAGGTTGTGGAGGCGGGCGCGGATTACATAAACACCTCAATAAGTCCATTGGCCTTCGGCACCGCGCAGCCGGGAATTCAGATTATGCATGCCGTTCTTCCCGACGAGGAGAGGCCAAATATAGATATGGAGAAGATTTACGAAATTGGCGATTACCTCAAAGAGCTCTTGGAGGGAAAATATAAGAAATATTTACATCAAAAGGCGTTGGTCGTGAACCACTCTGTTCTCAGGCACCAGATTCCCGGCGGAATGTTCTCAAACCTGCTGAGTCAGTTAAAAGAGCTTCAGGCAAGCGAGCATCTAGATGAGGTTCTTCATGAAATCCCCCGGGTGCGAGAAGACTTAGGATTTCCACCTTTGGTGACGCCAACGTCTCAAATAGTGGGAACTCAGGCCGTTATGAACGTTCTTTTCGGAAGATACAAAAAAATCACCAACGAGACGAAAAATTACATCCGCGGCCTCTACGGCAGGCCCCCGGGAAAATTGAATCCGGAAGTCGTGAAATTGGCCATAGGGGACGAGAAAATAATCACCGACAGACCCGGAGACCTCTTAGACCCCATGCTTGACAAATGCAGGAAAGAGCTGGAAGAGAAGGGCTACCTTGAGAAGGAAGAGGATGTGCTCACATACTGCCTGTTCCCGCAGGTGGCTGAAGAATTTTTTCAGCTGAGAAAGAAAGGAGAACTCAAGCCCGTGGAAGAAAAAAGCGAGATCAAGGGAAAAATATACAGGTTGTACTTCGACGGAGAAGTGTACGAGGTTGGCGTGGAAGAAATAAAAGAAAATTAGCCCTTCACCACACCCATGGGAACCAAGCGGGCTACGATTCTCGATATCCCCGCTCCCTCGACTGCGCGCACAACGTCGTCCACGTTCTTGTACGCGTCCGGCGCTTCTTCGGCAGCAACTCTGTTGCTGGCGCTTCTTACGTATATTCTCTTCTTCTCCCATAGCTCCCTCTTTATTTCATCGCCTCTGAATTTTCTCAGCGCGGCGTGGCGGCTCATCACGCGACCTGCTCCGTGGCACGTGGAACCGAACGTCTCTTCCATGGCTTTTTGAGTGCCAACTAAAACATAAGAGCCCGTGCCCATGTCTCCGGGAATCAGAACGGGCTGGCCCACATCGCGATACAGTGAGGACAATTCTTCTCGCCCTGCGGCAAAAGCACGCGTGGCTCCTTTGCGATGCACGTAGAGCTTCATTCTCTTTCCATCCACCACATGCTCCTCCAATTTGGCGATGTTGTGAGCCACCCCGTAAATTAGGTGCATCCCTAAATCTTCGGGGTCCTCGTTGAAAACCTTGCCAAACGATTCGCGAACCCAGTGCATTATGAGTTGGCGATTTGTAAATCCAAAATTGGCTGCGGCGCTCATGGCTGCAAAATAGTCCTCGGCTTCTTTGCTATGGGTTGGTGCGCAGGCCAGTTGCTTATCCTCTAATTTTATTCCGTACTTTCTGGCGGCGTTCTCCATAACGCGAATGTAATCCGTTGCCACTTGGTGACCGAGTCCTCGAGAGCCGGTGTGAATCATTACCATTACCTGCCCCTCGTGCTCAATGCCGAATTTCTTCGCAACTTCGGGGAGAAAAATCTTATCCACCTTCTGCACCTCTAAGAAGTGATTTCCCGCTCCCAATGTACCGAGTTGAGGGGCGCCTCTTTTCTTCGCTTTGTCGCTCACCTTCTCGTGAGATGCGTGCTTCATGCTTCCCCCTTCTTCTATTCTCTCAATATCTTCATTCCACCCGTACCCGTTCTCAACGGCCCATTTTACCCCGCGGTCCAGAACTTCGTTTAATTCTCTGAAAGAAAGGTGCAACTTTCCCTTCTCGCCCACGCCCGAGGGCACATTTATGAATATGGTATCGATTAGTTCTTTGAGCTTAGGCCTTACATCCTCTTCTTTCAAATTCGTTCTGAGCAAGCGCACGCCGCAGTTGTGAACCACAACTCCATTGGATATGAAGTTGTGCGCCTCGTGATATACCCCCACATCGTAGAATTTTGCATAATCCGGTTTTATTCTCTCTATCTTATCTATTTTCTCCACCACAAATCCCCCAGGCAACCCCCTCTCAGAGACAAAGTCATCGAAGGAGAGAAATGATTTGGGTAATCTTGGCTCAGTAACCCTTTCGTATATTACCCTTTCTACAAATCTCTTATTAACTATGTGTCGCACCGCGGCGTATGCTTCTTTTACACTTCCTGTTTTTCTGTATATATCCCTTGCCATTTCGGCTGCTTTTTTTCGTTCATTTTTAACGTTTTCCTTTAAGAGAAGATACGCATAGGCGAACAGGCCCTTTTCTTTCTTATTTAAATCGTATTCATAGTTGATCTTGCCAAGGAATTTTTTTATGTATTTTTCCCCCACAATGGACAATCTGTAAGTGACACCATTCCTTGATTTTATTTCATACATTGTTGTTTTAATTCCAAATTCAGAGAGCATTTTGGCAACATCACCCATAAACTCACCAAGATTTTTTTTCATCTCTTCCTTTTTACCCTGTGTGAGATTTATGGGAAGTGGCGTATTTCTCTTGAATTCCACAATACTCCCATCGGCCCCAAATAATCCCGCTAAGAAATTTCTCTTTACCCATAGTGGAGCACTCATGATCCACTCAGGCACCCTGTAGTTACCCATTGCTTTGTTTCCCTTTGGCATGCCTAATTTTTCAAGAAATATTGCAAACCCTCGAGATGAAACTCTCAATTCTGCTGCTCTGCTAATTCCTTCATAGTGTCCACTCACAGTATCTATGCTGTAACTTCTCTCCCTCACATATATATTGCATTTTACCCCAAGCGTTTCAACATCCTTCTTAAGCACCCTGAGATTACGCTCGCTGCCATAAAAACTCAGGGTAATTCTGCCGGATAACTCGCCCAAATGCCCATCACCAAATGCAAATCCCAAAATCTTTGCAATTGTTCCCAACTTAGGGTCATCCCATCGCAAAGGAATAAGATTTCTTTCTCTCAAATACTTGGTAATTTGAGTATCCACATCACCAAAATTGTTCTCATCAAGAATTATCCCTTTTCTCTCATCATACTCCAGGCCTTCGAATGGATATACAACTATCTCATCACCCTTCTTTAACTCGCCCATCATTTTGTAGTTGTGCGGTGTTAAAACTGGATGATCTTCGCTACCTTCAATTATTTTACCCGTCTCCGTTGTTATTCTCACCGCTTTTTCATTGGGTTCGATTTTTCTTTCAGCTACGAAATATATATCAGAGAAATCGTTGTGTCCCTCATTCACATTATAAATTTTCACGTGCTCTTCAAGTTTTTTTGGTAGATTTTTGAGTTTTACCCAGTATCCGTTTTCTGTTAGTATTTTTGCCTCGGGAGAAAGGCAATTTATATCATACCCCACCCCTCCGGGGGATATGATTCCCTCCTCGGCGCTGAAAGCCGCCACGCCCCCTATAGGAAATCCGTAACCCCAGTGTATATCGGGCATGGCCATGCTCGCCTTCACTATGCCGGGAAGTGTGGCAACGTTAGCCACCTGCTCCGGTGCGTTATCATGCTTAATCTGCTCAATCATATTTGCGCTGGCGAATATGCGCCCTGGAACGTTCATGCCTTTTTTGTAATCCTTTGGAATCTCCCACCTGAATGAATCTATTTTTTTAAGCGGACCGGTCCACATTGATCATCACCGCTTTTGCAATAATTCGCAGATATTTAAACTTTGGTAGAGAAAGATTAATACGCAAAATTTCATGCCCGAATATGCAAGTTCTGTTCGCAACGGTGGAAATGTACCCTCTCGCGAAGGTCGGAGGCTTAGGTGATGTGGCCGGAAGCCTGCCAGCTGCTCTTAGAAAGATGGGTTTGGACATCCGCGTTATTATGCCCTACCACAAAAAGATAAAGGTGGATGCGGAAAAGATAGGGGAGAAGGAATTCGATTTTGGAAACGTGGAGATATATCGGGTGGAAGTGAACAAAGTACCCGTTTATCTTGTTAAGAGTGATGCAATCGCAGAGCATGAAGTCTATGGGCACGAGGACTGGCTCAGGTGGGCTCGGTTCTCGCAGGTTGTTGCTACGATAGATGAATTTTTGGATTTCGAACCAGATGTGATTCATTGCAACGACTGGATGACCTCGCTGGTGCCCCTTTACTCTAAAATCTCAGGCTATAAGAGAAAATTCGTGCTCACAATTCACAACCTCAAGCATCAGGGCGAGTTCGAAGAGGAAAAATTCGAAAAATTGGGAATCGAAGAGCGATGGAAAGACATACTCATGTGGAACGGAAAGCTAAATTACATGAAGGCAGGAATTACCCTCGCGGATAAAGTGACAACCGTCTCGCCCACGTATGCTAAAGAGATCCTCACGGAAGAGTACGGAGAAGGTCTTCAAGAAGTGCTGAGGGCCAATTCTTCAAAGATAGTGGGGATATTGAACGGCTTGGATTACACAACGTGGAATCCCGAGAAGGACGAGCATATCTACGTGAATTATTCCTCTGAGAGCATAGAGAAAAAGAGTGAAAATAAAAAAGCGCTGTGCACGGAATACAATCTCGATTCCACTCTGCCCCTATTCGGCATGGTGGCCCGGCTGGTGGAGCAGAAGGGTGTGGATATATTGGTAGATGCGATCCGCAACGTGAAGAATGCAAACTTCATAATCTTAGGAACGGGCAGGGAGAGGTTCGAGAAAGAGCTTGAAAAATTGTCGGAAAAGGATAACGTGAAAGCCATAATAAAGTACGACGAGGCAATGGCTCATAAAATATACGCCGCTTCCGATTTCTTCCTAATGCCATCGAAGTTCGAGCCGTGCGGGCTGGGACAGCTAATCGCAATGAGATACGGAACAATCCCCGTGGTTAGAAAAACCGGCGGGCTCGCGGACA
>JALWEL010000036.1 GCA_027014065.1 DHVE2 group archaeon | reverse complement strand
TCCTGTAATACTCGACGGAAACTTACCATGGTTATCATTAAGGTATTTCATTATCAGCGCCGTGCGAATAAACCCTTTAAGTGTGCTTCCCGGAATATACGGGATATCTCCATTAGAGTCCTTCACGCATTCATGGATCTCTTCTTCTAACCTTGAAATGTTCACTCCCGTTCTTATTTTTGCAGAGTATCTAACATCTCCTTTTTTTAGTATGTTTTGCAACTCAGTAAAATTTTTTGAATCAATGGCATTTACGTATCTTTTAACCATTTCTGTATCATTTTTGAATAGGGTATCCATGTTCACTCTAAATAGGACATCTCCAGAAACATACGCATCCATTGCTCCATATCTGCTCCCACTACCGATATGAACGGGTGTTTTTGTTACAATGCGCATCATACTATCACCGGAACTCCAACTACAGAATAATTATCATATACATCTACAACCCTTCCTCGTACTGCATTTTTGTATTGGGCAGGATACACGGATCCCTCCGTAATTGTCCGAATTGGCGGTATTGCAGAGCCGTTTCGGGTATAGCCGGAAATTAGTTTTATGTCGAACCTAGACTTTTCAAAGGGAAAGTTTGTAAGTTCATTCTGGTTGGGTATGTACTTTGAAATGAACATCTTGTATGAGGTCTCCCTCTCTTCAATTTTATCCTCGCTCCAGCTTGCGTCAAATGCTCCGAATCCCGAGCTTCTCTTTTTGGATAAGCCCATATCTTCTAAGTATCTTACAGCAGCCCTCACTTTCTTTTCCAGTTCATCTTTCATTTCAATCATGATCCAAAATTTTCCTGTGAAATAAATCACATTTTTGTAGAATATTTGTGTATCTCTCATGTTTCTGCTCACAAACACCCCGGGCAGGTCTTCAGAAATAATTCCTGCATATCTGTCTTCTAATATACGGGAAATAAGCTCTGGTGAATAATTGCCATCTTTTAAGGCAATTAACGCATATTCTTCTTTGATAAATCTTCTTTTTTTGAATTTCTTAAAATCTTTGTAATCTATTTTCTCTATTGATTTTAGCATGGGCTTTGGCATGTAGAAAGTATCATGTTGCATGGGCATGGGGGAAGATACTCTAAACTCCCCGTTTTTTATATGTTGAATAAACGGCTCTGCCTCGTCGTACAACTCACTAATAGCTCTAATTAACGCCCCGTATATTTTGATTGAATCCAGCTCGCCTGAAAATCCGGTTTTCGGGTTAATTATTACCCGATACCTCTTTAATGAGTTCATCAACAGATCCTCCTTCTGTCACCTCTCCTTTTTCAAGCTCAGGGTTCTCATAGAACTCCTTAGTCCGTTTCTCCAATTCTAAGTTATAGAATTTCAGTTTTCCATATCCCCTTGAACCGTATCCACCTAAGTAGTTGTCTTCTAACATTTTGAGGCCCTCCAATAGCAAGGATAAAAGCTCTTTCTCCTTATCCCCTTCATACAGGGTGAGAACTATCTCAAAGTTAAATTCGGATTCTGCGGGTACTCTTTCAATAGGCCTTGGATTTGCAGCGCTCGTTATTCGGTTAACTGCATTTTCCATCTTTACTTCTGTTCCACCCACAATGTCTGGGTGCTCGTTCCATCTCTTTATCGTCTCCTCCGTAGGATATGCATCTCTAACAAGTACTCGTGAAGCATTGTCTTCAAATCCCGTAGTGTTTGCGGGAATACCAAACAGTCTGGGTATGAG
>JALWEL010000035.1 GCA_027014065.1 DHVE2 group archaeon | reverse complement strand
CATACGAAGAGCTTGAAAGCATTTACGCGAAGGGGGAGCTGCACCCCATGGATCTGAAGATGGGAGTTGCGGAATCTTTGGTTAATATCCTCAAACCCGTTAGGGCTTATGCGGAGAAAAATGACGATATTCCTAAAGAACTGGGGTGGAAAAAATGAACGAGATGAGGAGAGTAAAAGATATAGAACTCCGGGATAGGATGACCGCCGGAGAGCTTTTAGACGAACTTTACGAATCAGGTGGATTCGTGGCTAAGCATCTTGGAATCGCGGAGAAAATCTTACTGAGAATGTTCAAAGAGGAAAATACCACCTTCTTCTCGTTCCCGGCGTGCATCAATGCCACAGGTACCAGAGGAGTTGTGAAAGAATTGGTGAAGAGAAAATTAGTGGATGTTATTATCACCACATGCGGCACGCTGGACCATGACATAGCGCGCAGTTTCAAAGATTACTACCACGGCTCGTTTCTTATGGATGACGTGGAGTTGCATCACGAGGGTATAAATCGCCTTGGAAATGTTCTCGTACCAAACGAATCCTACGGAGAAGTGATGGAGAATTTCATGATGCCGATATTGGAGGAACTCTACAAGGAGAAAAAAGAATGGGGCGGCCGGGAGCTGATAGACGAGTTTGGAAAGAGAATAGATAACGAAGATTCCATTCTCTACTGGGCACACAAAAACGATATACCAGTGTACGTGCCCGGAATCACGGATGGCTCTTTCGGCGCGCAACTCTGGTCATTCAGGGAGATGCACCCGGATTTCAGGGTGGATATTCTCAAAGATGAGCACGAACTCGCGGACATAATATTCGACGCGAAGAAGACTGGCGCGCTCATGATTGGCGGGGGAATAAGCAAACATCATACTATATGGTGGAATCAGTTCCGAGATGGATTAGATTACGCAGTGTACATAACAACCGCCGTGGAATGGGACGGTTCGCTGAGCGGTGCGAGAGTTCGAGAAGCTGTCTCGTGGGGAAAGGTGCGAGAGGATGCAAAGTATGTGACGGTTGAAGGCGATGCTACCGTTCTTCTCCCTCTGTTGGTGGCGAGCGTGCTAGAAAAAATTTAGTACGCATCCTCTTTTCCTTTCCAGTTTAGCCAGCTGTTCTTTAACTCCCTCGCAACGTCAAGATTGAAGCTGCCGATGAAGTATTTTCCATCTGAAGTTTTGATGGATACATCGCCCACCTCTTTTTTGAATGTAAGGAGTACATTTGAAATGGAGTCATATTTTATCATCCATTTTTTGTTTGGCTCTTTTTGAAGGTAAATCTCAAAAGATTCATCATGGATGATGATTTTATAGATGTAGTGATTTTTGAGGAAAGATAATGAATATATCATAACAACTGCGAACATAAACGCAACAATAGCAAAGCCCCCAATCAATGAAGAGAAGCGAGGCACCATCAAAGCACAATAAATCAAGAGGGGTGTAATAATCAAAGATATACATAACAGCACTTTAAGATTCCTGAACCTGACGCTGTATGGAATCGAACCATACGCTCTGTTGATTTTGTGCTCATCCACTCTGATATTTTTCTTCCTCGCATATTCCATCATTAAATCCTTAGTATCTGCAAAATTAAAAGGGTCCCATATTTCTATGCCACCCATATCTATGGCCCTATTTATTATCTCATTCATTGCATCTTTGAATTCATTTTTATTTTTGAAGAAAGTAGACGCCCAAAAT
>JALWEL010000034.1 GCA_027014065.1 DHVE2 group archaeon | reverse complement strand
AAATCAACGAATATGTCAATCTTGGTAACCAGCGTTATCTCCCGCTGGCCTCTCTTAACCTGAATGGGCTTCACAACGTTCTTTACGCCCACCCTCGTGATTTTGAACCTCGATTCGGGGGCCATTCCTTGAATGTCGGGATACATAGGAAGGAGAATGTGCCACGGGATAAAAAGGTTTCAGGGAGAGTTTTAAATTTTCTCTCCCATCTCTCCGGTGTACCCAGAGACGTGAAAATAGAAATCTGCAATAAATTTCACCCCATGTGATGTTATTGCCTTATGACTATATAAATCTTTTTTGAGGCTCTCAATTCCCATGTTCAACAGACCCCAGAAATATATCGATCAGAAAAGTTAATATTCCAACATAGTGCCCACGGAACATATTAAAAAAATGAAGTATAAAATACTAATCCCACTAATTCCAGAATCAACAGAAATAAAAGAGCTCCAAATTCACGTAAATATTTTTTAATGTCCACAAATAGCAGGACAGTCGCAAATATTCCTACTGGAAATGAGAAGTACCCTGCAAAACCCAGTGACATTTTTAGATCAAATATAAAATCATACATTACTGCATTGCCCCCGCCCACAGGACCCATACCTGCGAGAGATAAATAGATAAGAGAAACTACAAAAATAAACATATAATCAGCCCATGGAACCGCAATGACAGAGTATGCCCATTTACGACTATCCGAATGTGATTTTATAAAATACCACCCCAAAATATACATCACTACCAGAGGTATTAAAAAAGGTACCGAGAGCCAGATTATTTGAACTAAGGAATAGGGATATAGAAAACCACTGACGGGTACGAAAACTCCTAAAATAAGGTAAAATGCAAAAGATATGATGAGCGCCAGCCAAAACACCCTTACTTCTTTTTTGCCCATCTTTATTACCTCCTATAGATATACGGCATATAGTGAAATATCTCTGCTATCAAGTTGTGAGGATAATTCAATGTGCCTGATCCAAGACTCCAGTTATATCTAGTCAGTTTCAAAATATTACCTCCCCACACAGAAGGACTCCGATAATAACCAGTATAGTAAGACAAACCCCATACAAATGTTTTTTCATTTTATGACCCCAAAAAATTGGAATGTTAAATCCATACCATATAGCAGATAAACTCAATATGGACGCTATTTCTCTAATCTTATCTGCTAAGCTCTCCTTTACCGGTGGGGATACCGCCGCCAAGATAACCCAGCAGGTTAAATAAAGCAGGTAAAGAAGAGTATAAGAAATCATGATCCAGCCCACCATATTCCTTCTTTCCTCTTCTACTCTTGAAACAAAAAAACCCATTATATATAAGATTGCTATTGGGAGGCCACACCAGATAAGGAGGCCACTCAGAGTATCATGAGGTTCGGTAAAGTAAGCATAAAAAATTACGCTAAATGCAATGGATATCGATAATGAGAGGGGAAAAATAAGAATGTTTTTATTACTTTTTATGGGTTCCATATATATCACCTAAAAATAGATTTTATTTGGGTTCAATGTACTGCTTTCAATTTGAGGATATGAATTTGCACCATGATTATTTTCTGCAGCATCTTCTCCTTTCTCGTAGCAATATTCTATACTGTTGGGAGATGCTATAGTCCCCATACTTAATATAAAGCCATCGTGCGTTTCCCACGGCCAGTATACACGGCCTTGGTATATAAATGCCCAATGTTGGTACTTCGGATATCCCCATTCAGTATAGGCTTCATGCGTACTGTCTGCAGCAGTTATCAATATCCTATTTTCTCCAGAAAGATGTGAAATCATCGTTCCACTGTAGCACGCCTGATTTACCACTATCATAACTGCATACTTTCTGTTACTACCTGTTCCAAATTTAGTATTTAGATAGGTTCCCAAATTGCTGTAATCAATAGTTGCTCCTTGACGGTCAGGATGATTTTGTGCTTCACTATCAGGGGTATCATTTCTTATTAAAAACCCACCCGGTCCGCCATGGGCAATTATAACTATAAACAAAGAATCGTGGATTGTTATCTTATTACTTATATCATCAAGAGCATCCTTTATATCATAGTGCGTTGGAGAATCCCACATCGCTTCACCGTCAACCCTACTATCCGTGGATGGGTTCTCTCCTCTCCATCCTTTACTACCATCATATTCGGAATACCACAGTGAAGATAACAAATATACATTAGATGCTTTGTAGTTGTAATCATTAATCAGTTTATTGTACATTTCCAAACCATCGTTCCAGAAGGCTGGATAATATTGGTCGGAATCAATGCTACTATTGTATGGATCCAAATAGCCCCCACCCACAATTATCACCGCATACCTGTGGTTGTACCAGTGTGGATCTTGCCAACCGCCATGCCAGACTCCGTGAGATGCTTCGTACCCGTCCGGCATGCCATCCCCATCCGTATCGGTGCTCCGCGGATTTAATAAATGTTTCCATTCTACGTAGTCATTGGCACCATCATAATCTGTATCAGGATTTTGGGGGTCACTTGTAACAAATTTAGTGTGCTTAACCCCTGAGCTATCGTACCAGTATGCATACCACCCCGCAATCTCCGTGTTATCGCTCAAACCATCTTTATCGGTATCTGTAGGAGGAGTACCCCCACCACCTCCGGAGCCGCCACCGCCTCCGCCGGTGTCCGGTATCGGAAATCCCAGAGTCTTAACATCATCCTCTTTTATTTCCTGCGGGTCGCTTTCTACCTCCATATTGATTCCACTATCTCCTTTCTCAAATTTAAGATTTCTGTATACTCCTTTGTATTTCTCCCAATTAAGCCCGAATTTTTTCTTTCCTTCGCTGTATCCTATCACTATGTCCTGCCACTCTCTGAACTCTTTCTTGCGTTTTATCGTGCCGTTGTATATTTCATGTTTCATATGCCCCTTCTTGAACGGCGGCTCCGTGTAGCCGGTTCCGTTGTCTATAATGAGGAAATGATTTATTTTGATGTTTTCAAGCACCATTTTCACCTTGTATTTCATAGTTTTATTGAAAGTGATAAAGAGCTTCGGAAATAATGGACGATAAAGTGAGAACTCGGTTTTCTCTTCATAAACTATGGCCATGTAAGAATATATCTTTCCTTTATGTTCCGCTTCAACCACAACCCTATGCGTCCCGTTGGATGTGTAATTGAAAAATCTAATCTCTTTATATTTTATCTTCTCCCATCCATTATCATTTATCCATATCTCAGGATGCACATCTTTTACGAGTATTCTTCCATAATGAGTGTGTATCTCTGCATTTAAACCGTGTATTTCATATTTGATTCTTCCATTGTCAAAAACATTGTTATCGAATGTTCCATATCTCTTAATGTGCACGGGGTGCGCCGTCACCCCCCCCGCAAACACGCTTAGTACCATTACTGCCATTAGCCCTAATACTATTAACCCCTTTTTCATATGAGTCACCAAAGGAATAGTAGGGAAGATTTATTTATATTTTTCCAAAGGCATGATATGTGTTATAAGCCCTGCAACCTCCATTATCCCATTTAAATATCCTCATCCATAAATCGCTAGTGATTTGGGTTCAGCAGCCGCATCCTATGGGAGCCATCATAATGTACGCAGCAATCATCAAGAAAATGACATAAACCTCCAGCACCGCAGCCACGAGCAACAGGTCTCTGAGCCTTCGCAATTCCGCCTCGCTTTTTGGTATTTTATATCTCATCTTCATTTTCTCACCTCTTTAAATCATGGTATAATCACCTGCGCACTCCCGCTGTATCCGCTCACGGATATTGCCAATCCGTACCCTGATAGATTCCTGCCCCACAGATGAATAACATCTCCCGTGTCCACCAGGCCGTTGCCATTTTTGTCGTTGTATTCGATTAGGTATCCTCCTTTATTCAATGTCTTTTCGGCGTCATCGAACATAAACGCCGTGTAATTATCGTCGTGCTCTGACTCGAAAATCAATCCTCGTGTCTTCTCCGGGAGCGCGCTTTCTGGGTGCGACAGCGAAATCCTAATCCACACCCCCACAGATGCGTTGTCTGGCTCGGAGATGTTGGATAGGTAATTTAGTTCTCCGATCAGTTTATCAGTGCATGAACACGGCTGAATTCCTGCTATCAAAAACGCAATCAATAGGATGATGATAAGCAGAAAAATATCGACTATTTTCAAAACAGATATTTGACTCTCTAACCTAATCGTCACCACCCCCCAGGAATTGGATGCGAATTCCTTCCTCTTTCGGCTTTTTTATCCATGCCGTTTTCCTCGCGGTATGTTATCCCCTTCGTCTCATATAAATCTTTTCCAGCAAAAACAAATTAACCCCGAAGTGCATGACGATGCGGTGATTGGCATGAGAATCAGCACTGTGGAGCAGATGCACGCTCTGGACAGGCGGGCAATTGAGAAATACGGAATAGAAGACAAATTGCTGATGGAAAACGCGGCGCATTCCGTCTATTTCGTGATATTGAAGCACTTCGGGAACCTCGAGGGAAAGAATTTCGTGGTGTTCGCGGGCCCGGGGAACAACGGCGGGGACGCTATAACCATCGCAAGAAAATTGCATTCAAACGGGGCAAACGTGAAAATTTACCTCATGAGCTCTCCGGAAAAGTACAAAGGGTCGGCAAGAATGAATTACGAAATCGCAGAGAAGATAGGAATTCAAATGGAGAGTTTCGAAGGGGACAACGCCCTCGTCAGGATGAGCGTTGAAAATGCGGACGCCGTGATTGACGGAATATTAGGAACAGGCTTATCGAGGGAAGTGGAGGGGAAATACAAGGAGGCAATAAGGATAATA
This sequence comes from DHVE2 group archaeon, assembly GCA_027014065.1. Lineage (GTDB taxonomy): Archaea > Thermoplasmatota > Thermoplasmata > Thermoplasmatales > Aciduliprofundaceae > JAADDK01. Next base: position 475 of record JALWEL010000034.1, on the reverse strand, counting down.
AACGAGTCTTCCAAACTCACTTTCTCTGTGGATATACCTTCGGGAATTGCGGGAAACACAGGAAAGGTTATGGGGAGCGCGGTGAAAGCGGATTACACCGTAACCTTCGGATTGCCAAAAATCGGAAATATCCTGTACCCTGGATTCGAGCACTGCGGAAAGCTATTCGTCTCGCACATCTCATTTCCCCCGAGCAATTACGAAGATAGAGCAATAAATATATTCACAAACGACCCGATCCCCCTTCCCCCTCGGAAAAAGGACGGGCATAAAGGAACGTTCGGAGATACGCTGTTCATAGCAGGCGCTAAGAAGTACTACGGCGCTCCATTTTTCTCCGCTCTCTCGTTTCTGAAGGCGGGCGGCGGATACGCCAGATTGGCCACCGCCAAATCGGTGGTTCCGTTCATCGGCTCCGAGGGAAGGGAAATAGTATTCTATCCTTTAGAAGAGACGGAAGACGGCACCATAGGCT
>JALWEL010000033.1 GCA_027014065.1 DHVE2 group archaeon | reverse complement strand
GTATTGAGATGTACGGAAAAACTATGGGTATAATAGGAGTAGGAAGGATAGGACGCGAGGTAGCAAAAAGAGCTAGGGCTTTTGGAATGAAAGTGATATATTACGATGTTTATCGTCCAGATGAGAATACAGAAAAGGAGCTAGGTATTGAATTCCGCGATTTAGATGCCCTAATCTCAGAGGCGGATGTAATCACTTTGCATGTACCTCTTGTTCCAGAGACGAAGCATTTGATAAACAAAGAGAGAATTGCAAAGATGAAAGATGGGGCTATAATAATCAATGCTGCCCGCGGTGGTATAGTGGACGAAGAGGCATTGTATGAAGCTCTAAAATCTGGAAAATTGTATGGAGCAGCTCTGGATGTTTACGAGAATGAGCCGTTAAAGGAGAGCAAATTATTTGAACTTGATAATATCGTTCTCACTCCACACATTGGTGCTCAAACAAAGGAAGGACAAACCCGTGCAGGTATAGAAGTTGCTAAGAAAATTGCAGAAGCTTTGAAATCTTAATTTTTCCTTTTTAATTTTCGGAGTGTGGTATAGATTGAAGGTTTTTAACTGCGCTCCAGTTTTATGGCTGCAATAAGCATCTTCTTGGTTCTCCTTCTTTTGATAGGTGCACTTCTATTTTTTCATGGTGATATAAGGACGAAAATGTTTACTGTTGAGGTGGAAATGAGCGGAAGTGACGGCTTTAATTACACTCGCTATCATTTTCAGTACTTTCGAGGGAGCAAAAGTAAAATAATTGGGGTGGAAGAACCATCCAACTTGCTTTTGAAATATAATATTGGCTTTGAGAACGGAGAGTTTGAACTGCTTCTGAAATCCCTATCTGGCAAGGTTGTATGGAGCAAAGTCACAGGTGATGAGAGGGATTTACAGCGAATCTACTTGCAGGAGAAAGGTCTATACACCCTAATAGTGAATGCCCATGAGGCAAAGGGTTATTTTGATATCTTATGGAGTACTGAGAAAAAATAATATGGTATTCTTCCTATTACTTCCCAATGGATTATGCAGCTCTTGTGTGCGATGTAAGGAGATCTAGGAAACAGGCGGATTGGAAGAGGGTGCTGGATTCCATAAATAATACCTTGGGATGCGCCAATGAGAGATTCCAAGATAAGTTATTTATGAATTTACAGCTCACTGTGGGGGACGAGTTTCAAGGTGTACTGAGAGATATAGGGGTCGCCTATGACGTATATCTTTTTTTGAAATTGCACCTGCCCGTGGAGATATACTGCGGGGTGGGCATCGGTGAGGTGGAGTTTCCACTCAAAGACTATGCGGGAGCTAGGGGTACGGCGTTCTATAGAGCAAGATCTTCGCTGGAGCGATGTAAAAAAGAGAAGCGTGGGATCTGTATAAGTTCTCAGACTATATGGGATGATGTACTCAATACTATACTTTATCTTATAGAGGGTATAGAGAATGGGTGGAGCAGGAGGCAGAGAGAGATTATAAAATTTTACAGAGAGCATCCCAGAGTTACTTACGAACAGCTTGGGGAACACTTTGGCATAACAAAGCAGGGTATATACAAGGTGCTTCACAATGCCCGGTGGAAGCATGTAAAGAAGGGAGAGGAGTGTGTGAGAATGTATCTGAAATTCATAACCAAATATAGGTTTACATTTAATAGTAAACTATACATGGTTGATAAAGAGGTATAAACATGGAATGGTTTACTCTAAAATACATCATAGCGGT
>JALWEL010000032.1 GCA_027014065.1 DHVE2 group archaeon | reverse complement strand
GAATAAATTATCATGTCGTTGAATACATCGAAGCCCTGAATTATTCTCTTCTCTTCGGTGAGTTTCTCGACCTTTCCACCTTTCAACTTTACCCTGTAAATCTGCGGGGTTTTATCGTATATGAATCCCTCGCCGTTGAAGTAAAATGGAATTCTGTTTATTCTCTTCACATCGTCGTCCTTCTTTTTTTCCTCCTCAGATAAGAAATATGCGTAATTGCCTCGAACAATCAGAGAGGAAAACCCCTCCTTGCGCTCGGCGATTTTCTCAGATTCCCCGCCGTCAATCAATATGATCCTCAGCTCCGATTTGTCCTTGCCCCTTCTCACGTACACTAATCTTTTTCCGTCTTCCGTGAATCTCGGGGAGGAGTCCTTGGGCCCAGAGGTGAATTTCTTCAATTTACCGTCATATATGTAAATTTGCGATTGGTAGGTGTCTTTGCTTCGGCTCATCTTGGCCGCAACGAAAGAAATAACGCCGTTCTTTGATATTTGCACATCGCCCATCATCTTTATTCTATACATATCTTCCAATTGCATGATGATGCAGATGCATCCTTGGAGATAAATGTTTGCATTCAAAACCAAGTTTTTTATATCTCCACAACTTACCTGCACCCATGGCTCCGGCAAAGGGGGTGGTGGCCGATGAACCGCCACCTGGATGTCAAGCTCATAAAGGAGTCGCTTCCTGCTTTGATTATGGCGTTGGTAGCGGATAGCATCGCCGGATATATCATGAACCTCTCAATCAACGTTTTTATTGCGGTTCCCGGGCTTCTCATGATGATTCCTGCGCTAATCGATATGCGTGGAAACGTTTATGGAGCGTTCATCTCGCGATTGAGCTCCGCGTTGCATCTGGGAGAGGTGGAAAATCTCGAAGACAAGAGGGTTAAGGTGGAGATAGGGGCCACGAAATCTTTAGCGTATTCGGCGGCGCTCATCGTGGGCACTATAGTTGGGATGTACATATCCTTCGTGACTGGCAATTATTTTTACGCAATTTTTCTCCCGGGGATTATTCTAATTACTCATCTATTTACCGCCTCAATTCTCACTCCCCTAACCGCTTATATCGGGGTGAAGACCTTTCAGAAGGGGTGGAATCCTGACAACATCGGTGTGCCGCTTATTTCTAGCGTAGGGGATATGGTGAGCGTGTTCTTCATCATTTTAGTGGCCGTTCTTTTTCTCTATATCTCCAATGTTCCATTGGCTGTGGTTTTGATTGTTATTCTCTCTTTGATTTACGTTTTCCTGCTTATTCGAAAATCCCTTAGGGAAAAGGTCGGGAAGAAGATATACATGCAGAGCATGCCGATTCTCATAGTAATCGCGCTTTTGGAACTCATAACCGGAAGCATGTGGGAAAGCAACAAAATCGCAATCATTCTCTTAGTTGTGCCTGTCGTGAACGAAACTTTAGGGAACGTAGGGAGTATATTTTCTTCGAGGCTAACCTCATTCATATACCTCGGATTCGTTGAGCCCAAAATCTTGCCGCGGGGAAAGCATTTTACAAAGGAGATTTTTTCTCTGATAACTCTGTCCGTGATAGTTTATTCCATAATATCGCTTCTGGTGATTTTTCTCTCGTGGGACATAAGGGCTGTGGCAATGGTGTGGCTCGCCGCATTCTTGTCAATATTTATTCTAATCGCAATTGCCTATTACCTGACCATCGGCAGCTTAAAGGCGAAACTGGACCCGGATAACGTGGTGGTTCCAGTGATCACAACCTTGGCGGATATAATTGGCACTGCTGCCCTTATTTTTTCGTATTTCCTAATTTTTTGAAAAGGTATTTATCTCACCTCCCTTTATCCCCTTTTGGTGATGCTCAATGGATTTCGCATCATTCCTGTTCACAATCGGCATAGTGCTCATATTCGCAAAAATGTTCGATGTGCTTTTCGAGAAGGTGAAGCTTCCAGGAGTTCTGGGAGAAATCATTTTTGGAATAATCATTGGAAACATTGTTCTTTACGGCTACCTCTTTGGGCCAGGAATCAACGCTTGGCTCCACAACTGGATTCAGCTCCGTGGCCCAGTGGCATTCGAGGGACTTGACCCCATACACTATCTTGCCAAATTCGGAATAGTGATGCTTCTCTTCATCGCAGGCCTCGACACAAATGTGGAGCAATTGAAATCCACCGGAAAAGTTGCTACTATATCCACTGTCATGGGAGTTTTTGTTCCCCTGGTGATTGGTTGGGTTTCAGGTCTTGCCCTTGGTTACTCGAATCAAGAGAGCTTCGTTATGGGAGTTCTCCTGACTGCGACGAGTATAGGTGTTACCGTTAGGACGATGATGGATATCAATGTTCTTCGCACCGATGTGGGTGCCGCGTCTCTAAGTGCCAGCGTCATGGACGATTTCCTCGGAATTGCGTTAATCATTTTCGCTGTCGGAACTGGAAGTTTGCTTATGTTTGGAATTCAATTGACCATATTCTTCCTCGTAACTTTAATCGCAGCATGGTACTACATGCCTTACATAACCAAATTCGCGAGGAAATACATCCGCACGGAGAGGGGAATGTTAGGAGTTCTCCTTGGTGTCATGCTCCTCTTCTCCGCACTCGCGGAATTCAGTTTCGGCGCGGCAATCGAAGGCGCTTATTTCGCCGGCATCGTTCTAAGTCGCTTGCCAGCAAAGAAGATAATCACGGAGGATGTGAGAGCGATAGGATACGGATTTCTCATACCCATGTTCTTTGTTTATACCGGTGCCCAGATGGACATAGGCGTGTTCCTGAATGTAAATGCCCTCATCCTTGCTGCTGTAATTCTTACGGCGGCTATTTTGGGTAAAATATTGGGTCGTGGAATAGGTGCAAGAATCGGCGGATTCGACTGGCACAAGTCATGGCAGATGGGCGTTGGCTCGATTCCACGAATGGAAGTGGCTCTCGTGTCGCTCACCGTGGCGATAACGGCTCCTTCTCACCCCATATCGCAGCAGCATGTACCGCTATTCATCGCCGCTACAATGGTGTTCGTGACAGTCACAACCCTTATAACTCCGCCCATGCTCAAGTGGTCATTCAGAAAAGAAATAAAGGAAAGAAGTGCTGCTAATAAGAGCTAAGCGCTTAATCTCTTCAATTTTCCTATTTTTGGCTCGTAAATCTCTCCGCGGTCTTTGAGGGTGTCGAGTATTGGGTCTATATCTCCGCTGTTCATTCCAAGCTTTTGTAGAAGTTCCTCGTAGGATGCTCCGTCTCCGTCGTCCAATTCGGATATTGCATCAAGAACCTTTTGCTCCAGCTCAACGTCTATTTCTTCCTCATCTTCTTCTTCATCCAAACTGGGCATCTCGTAGCCCATCTCCTGATACTCAGGAAGAAGATGCTTTAACGCATCTTTCAGCATTTCGGAATATCTCTCCACGTCCACCCTTCCATAATACTTTATTGCGGTTATTACTCCGTCGGAAATTTTCTCGGAGAATCCCAAATCTACGAGTTTTCTCACCGTTGGCTCGTCCATTTTCAGGGCTTCCTGCATGGCTTCGATTCTTATTTTCAGCTTTCTCGCAGTGTCGAAAACCCAGTAATCGCGCAGTATTTCGTTCACCACTTTCAATCTTTCAGGCACTACCGATAAATACATGGTGTCGTCGTTGGGCTGATACACATTGCTCTTTCCAACGACGGCAACGAACTGAGGCACGTTCACACTCTCCAGCACTTGGCGGACATTGGGTCTGAATTTGCCGGCAAAGAGGTAAAAGGCGCCCGTATGATCGACAACCCTCGCTTTAACTGCATCATCTGAAACCACGCGTACCTCGGTTAAGACTCCCACGATGAAAAGGCGGCTTATCTTGGCGCCCAAGGGAGTTATCACATAGCTCGGCATCTTCGGCTCCGTCGCTTTGATGTAGTGCTTTGCACTGTTGAACTCGGATGCGAACACTCTCCAAGCGGGTTCTCTCGGCATTTTTACCACCCCATCTCCTCTAACATTTTCTCGGCTTTCTTCGCAATATCCTCTAAATTGAGCATTCTGAACTCGTTAACGAACATTCTCAACCCGTACTTGGGGTCGCTGCTCACATTGCCCCGAACCATTATGGGTCTTGCTATGAGCTTTTCCTCTATCTCGTCAACTAACATTGATGGGTACCCTATGTTCTCCTTGGCCTTCTCCAAAATTTCGTGGAAAGACATGCCCAGAGCTTCTTCGCTCATCTCGCGGTTGAAAAGCGCCAACACTGCTCCTGTGCCGTCGTCGATTATCGCTTTTATTCTCAGGTCCGGCTTCGGCGTTACCTTGCCGTGAACTGGGCAACTGGTTCCTGTGAGAACTCTCCCGCATTCCGGGCATCTGGATATCAATCCGCTTCCGTCCTTTATGTCAATTACAACCCCTTCTATGAGGACATTCAAACCTCCCTTACCCTCGAGGCTTTCGATGTTCACTGGTATATCTTTTATTTCTATTTCTCTATCCACTTCTTCAACGTGGGAGCGATTATCGAATACAAGCTGGGGCATGCCCCTGAACGTCGATACATATGCTCCCGAGATTTTCAGAACTTTGTCTTTCTGCACGGGTACATCCCAGGAGGTAAATATTATTTCCCCCGTGTCGTCTGCGATTATTCCCGAGTAAATCTTTCGCGGCACCCCATCAACTTCTATTTCTCTCTCGTCAACACTCATTATTTTTCCCACGACTTCCACCAGACCCATCTTGGGATGCAGCTCCACTATTTTTGACGGCTTGATTTCCATTTTCACCTTCACAGAGTCCTGAGGCAATAATTTTAGGCGGGTGTTTTGCCCTATCACGAGGGTAACGCGGTCCTGCCATTCTTTCGTGTACCCATTTGATATTTCGACGCAGTCCCCCTTTCTAAGCTCCACGTCCAACTTCCAAGCTGTGAAAGGAATAACGCCGCTTTCGTCTCCGATCAATCCGTAATGCATTATTTTTTTAGTTCCGTCCACCTCGTACTCCTTCGGATTTATGCTCAACACCTTGACACGAAGATTCACATGACCCTCTCCCGCTTTTAGTTCTTCGACACTCTTTATAGAATTTTGCAATTCTCTAACATCGCCCCCGTAGTTGGAAACTATGCTCCTCTTGGCTTCGGATATGCTCACCCCGTACTGGGTTATCCACTTTCTCAGCTCTTTTCTTATTCTCTCCTTCTCAACTTTGCCATCTAAAGCAACGTATATTGATTCCACGGCCCTCTCAAATTCGTCCATTTTTTCACCTCCGCTCCCGCAAAACACGGGCTTAGAGGACTAAGTGCGAGATGATATAAAACGT
>JALWEL010000031.1 GCA_027014065.1 DHVE2 group archaeon | reverse complement strand
CGCCTACATGGGCAGAATTCCGAACGAGAATTATCAGGAAGAGTTCAAGAATATCGAGAAAAAGTTGGAAGAGGAAATCAGGGCCTTAGAGGCGGAGGTGAAATAAATGGAAGTGGAGTACAAAACGATTAGGGGAATTAAAGGTCCTCTACTCATCGTGGAGAACACCAAGGATGTGGCTTACGGAGAAGTGGTTAAGATTCGCGGCCCCGATGGAAAAGAGAGATTGGGGCAAGTTTTGGAAGCGAGAGAGACCATGGCCGTGGTACAGGTCTTCGAGGGCACCAGCGGGCTGGACGTGAAAAACACCAGCGTGAAATTCTTGGGGGATACGCTAAAAATTGGCGTCTCGTTGGAAATGTTAGGCCGCGTTTTCGATGGAACTGGAAAGCCGATAGACGGCGGCCCGGAAATCGTGCCCGAAGATATGAGGGATATAAACGGATACCCTATAAATCCAGCTGCTAGGGAATACCCGAGGGAGTTCATACAGACCGGTATCTCTACAATCGACGGGATGAACACATTGGTTCGAGGCCAAAAGCTCCCCATATTCAGCGGCGCAGGTATGCCCCACAACGAAATCGCGGCGCAAATCGCTAGGCAGGCCAAGATTCGAGGTGCGGGCGAGAAATTCGCCGTGGTTTTCGTGGCCATGGGTATAACCGCCGAAGAGGCAAACTTCTTCAAAAACGAATTCGAAAGAACCGGCGCGTTGGAGAGAACTGTTCTCTTCCTGAACTTGGCGAATGACCCTGCGATCGAGAGAATTGTGATCCCAAGAATGGGATTGACCGTGGCCGAATACCTTGCATTCGAGAAGGACATGCACGTTCTTGTGATTTTGACCGATATGACCAACTACTGCGAGGCTCTGAGAGAGATTTCGGCTGCGAGGGAAGAAGTGCCCGGCAGGAGAGGATACCCTGGTTATATGTATACGGATCTTGCAACGATTTACGAGAGGGCCGGAAGAATACTGGATAAAAAGGGAAGCATAACCCAGATTCCAATTCTCACCATGCCAGACGACGATATGACCCATCCCATTCCCGATCTCACGGGATACATCACGGAAGGGCAAATTGTGTTGAGCAGGCAGCTCCATCACCGAGGAATATATCCTCCTATCAATCCCCTTCTCTCCCTATCCCGTTTGATGAAAGAGGGAATAGGCGAGGGAAGAACCAGAGAGGATCACTCGGGTGTGGCAAATCAGTTGTACTCAGCGTATGCGGAAGGTCTCAGACTTCGAGATTTGGTAGCAGTTGTTGGTGAAGAAGCTCTCACGGAGGAAGATCGCATACTTCTCAGATTCGCCGATGCCTTCGAAGACAGGTTCATCACGCAGGGCCACGACGAAGACCGCAGCATCGAAGACACCCTTGGAATCGCATGGGAACTCTTAGCCATGCTTCCGAGGTCGTACCTGAAGAAAATCGATAAGAAGTACATCGAGAAGTATCTCCCTCAATAACTCAATTTTTTGCCACTTCTTTCAAAATTTTTGGATATCTTATTACGGAATCTGCAACAATTGTTACGGGTCTGCATCCATTTTCTTTCAACTTCAACGCATGATAGAAATTTGCTCCGGAAGTGGGGCCTCCATAAATCCCCCGCGATAGAAGCTTTTTCATCCCCTCTACGGATTCCTCCGAGGATACGTACCTTATTTCATCTATTACCCCTTCTTCCATCGCCTTATGGAGCAGCTCGCTGAAAGAGTGGTAGGAGAATCCTTCCAAAATCTCCCTATCCTCTTCCTTTTTTCCCGTGAGCATCTCTTGAGCATAAGAGCCTCTCGGTAGGAGGGCGATTACCCGCATGTCCTTTTTCTCCTTCAGATACTTCCCCACACCATAAACGGTTCCCCCCGTGCCAGCGCCCATCACAAAGCAATCCGCAATTTTCACCTGCTTCATAATTTCTGGGCCGGTGGTCTCGTAATGCGCTTTGAAATTCGCCATGTTTTGGGTCTGATGCAGATACACACCTCCCCTTTCCTTCGCGATTCTTTCCGCTAAATCATGGCCGTCTTCCTCAGGAGTTACGTAAATTATCTCGGCGCCGAATGCCCTTATCAAATTCACCTTCTCCTCGCTTGTTCCCTCCGGCACGAGAACAATCGCCTTGTAACCTAAAATTTTGGAAACCCACGCAACCGATATGCCAGTGTTGCCCGATGTGTATTCCACAACAACCTGCCCTTTCTTAAGGCCCTTTCTCTCAGCGTCCCTCACCATGTACAGGGCCGTGCGGTCCTTGTGACTTCCCGTGGGATTGTAATACTCCAATTTGAGATAAACGCCCTCAACGCATACCATGGGAGTGTTGCCAACCATCTTGATTAAAGACATATTCATTCACCGAATATGCGGTTTATGAACCAGTCCACGTCGAATTTCATCAGGTCCTCGTAATTCTGCCCCGTGCCCAAAAATATGATGGGCTTGTTTATTTCGTAGGCTATGCTTATTGCCGCGCCTCCCTTCGCGTCCGCGTCTATCTTCGTTAGGATTACAGCGTCCACACCCACCTCGGAGTCGAAGGCTCTGGCCTGCTCTATTGCATCGTTCCCAGCGAGGGAATCGCCCACGAATATCGTGAGATGTGGCTTCGCAACCCTTTTTATCTTTTTCATCTCGTCCATGAGGTTGCGGTTGGTTTGCATTCTTCCTGCAGTATCTACTAAAACGAAATCCCTGTGCTTCGCCTTCGCATGCTCTATTGCATCGTAAGCAACCGCCGCCGGGTCTCCGCCGGCCTGATGCTTTATCACCTTCACTCCCAAATTCTCGCCGTGTATTGAAATTTGTTCTATTGCCCCGGCCCTGAAGGTGTCGCTCGCGGCGAGAACGACGGAATATCCCTTGTCCATGAGGTACTTTGCTAACTTGGCAATAACCGTGGTTTTTCCCGTTCCGTTAACGCCTAAGAACATTATCACGCAGGGTCTCTCGCAATTCTTCGCAAATTCGTCAAAATCGAAGCCCTTGTCCAAAATTTTCTTCAGGGATTTTTTCAAAGTGTTCTCAACGATTTTTCCCATGTCCGCGCCCAATTTCACCTTCTTCCCAACTAACTCCTTCTTTATGTCCGCCTTGAGCTTTTCTATCACATCAACTGCCACATCCGCTTCCATCAGCGCGATTTCGAGCTCCCAGAGGAAATCTTCCAATTTTTCCTCTTTTATCTTCTTGCCCATTCCTGAGGTGAACTCCTCGCCAAGTTCTTCGTTTGCCTTCTTCCTTATGCCCTTCAGCTTTTCCTTAAGGAGCTTGAACATTTCTCCTCCCCTCTAAGTACTTTCTATAATCTTCTTCAACCTGCGCGCTGAGGAGCGTGTAATTCTCCTGCAATTTGTACAGGTCTTCGGTGAGCTTCTTCTGCAGGTCTTCCAGCTCTTTTTTCCTATTTTTGAGCTTCTCGATTATCTTCTCGATTGGAAGCTCGGTGAATAAATCATTGCCTATTGATATCAAAGCCTTCTTGCCGCTTATCTTGGCCCCTATGAACACCCCGGCACCCACGGGAACGAGAATATCGTCGTTATCCATATCCTTGTAATGCTCCATGGTTTCTAACGCCCGATTATGCTCCTGAATTGAAAGTTCCACCGTGGCCAGTTGCTTCTGAATATTATCGATATTCACTTTTAGAGCCTCTAAGGTTGCAATACCCTTTTCTATGTTCCTCTCCTTATCGTTTTCACTCATTGCTATCCCTCATGACGAATTTAACGGTGGGATCGTTGGATTCCTCGGGATTGATTTCCCCTATTTTCTCAATTTTTATCAATCTTCTCTTTATACCGTACTTGCTTCCCATGAGGGAGTAAGCTCGCTCTTCCGCATCTTTCTCAGACTCGGCAACCAAATCCTTCGTAAACTTGTACCAGTTCTTTCCCTTTGGAGAGTAAAGCCCTTCAACTCTGAACGCTTTCATGCTCATCACCTTTCGGGTTAATGGCGAGCATCATTTATATTTTTTGCACCTCCGATACCTTTTTATTCCCGCAGTCAATCATTTCAAACATGCAGGGAGAGTTCAGGAAGAGATTGAGCGAATATGAAGGTTCACTAATCATCGGAGTCGCCGGCGATTCTGGAAGCGGTAAAAGTACATTCACGAAGAGCATAAGCAATCTCTTGGGCGAAGACCTCGTTTCTTATTTCTCATTGGACGATTATCACACAGAAGATAGAGAAACAAGGAAAAAGACGGGGCATCTTCCCCTTGACCCGAAGATAAACAATCTGAAATTAGCGGGAGAGCATCTCAGGGAGATAAGGAAAGGTAAGCCGGTGATAAAGCCCATATACAACCACAAAACAGGAAAATTCGACCCTCCGGAAGTTTTCGAACCGAAGAAGATTGTAATTGTGGAAGGCCTGCACGCCCTTTACGACGAGCTCAGGAGATTCATGGATTTAAAAATATTCGTGGACCCAACGAGGGAGGTAAAATGGAAATGGAAAATAAACAGAGACGTGAAAGAAAGAGGTTATCGCGAGGAAGATGTGTGGAAAGAAATAAGGAGAAGAGAACCCTTCTACAAAAGGTACATCGATTTCCAGAAGATATACGCGGACATAGTGATAAAAATAGACCTCTCAAATTTAGGCGAGGATATGTATCGCGTTGAAAGCATAATGAAAACTCTAGATTTCCAGCTTAGCGGAATAAAAATGAACTTTTCCCTCTCTTCGCTCATCAACAGCTCTGAAAAGCCAATGGCACTTCAGTATCGCGATGATTTCTACTACATGAAGAGGGTGTCACGAATAGCTTTCGACGGCCTTCTCCCGAGGGAGGCAATAGAGGAATTGGAGAGGAAGATAATGGAATACACAGGATTCGAGGAAAACTACATAATCGAGAAAAAAGAGTATGTGAATGCCACGGACATATCTCAGCTCCTTGTGGCGTGGTACTTCGTGGAGCTGATGACCAACATATTCCGGGAGATTTCCTCAGCGTAAGTACCCGAGAACTTCCTTCCTTATGTTGTTTATCTCCTCTTCACTCAGCTCGGGCAATTCCCCGGGCTTTCCCTCTTTGATGTTGTGAGAGACAAACATCCCCTCGCTCACTACCCCGAAGAACTCCGCCGGTGGAAGGAGCGCAACCGCTAATTTTTCCCCTTCTTTTACGCTTTCGATATTTGTAACTACCGTTATTACTCGGCCAACATTTACATTGCATATTCTCAGCTTATCCGCGTTTGGATGCTTCATAACGCTCTCTATCTCCCCTATTCGAATATCAACGCTGTACGCGGGGTCGTCGGGCAATCTCAATCTGGACTCT
>JALWEL010000030.1:15525-17053 GCA_027014065.1 DHVE2 group archaeon | reverse complement strand
CTCCTATTCTGCTTGACCTTCCTAAGCAAACGATACTTTCTTGCCACATGCTTGTTCCTCGACATTTTTATCGCCTCACTATTTTTATTTCTCTCTTTTGAGAGGTTAATCTTCTCAATATCTCCTTGAGTTCCGCATCGGATATCTTCTTGTATATCCTTCCGCTTTGCGCGAGCAATATGAGCTGATTCTCTACCACCTGCGCCAGATCAGGCCGTGCCAATTTGAGATTCGCGAGCCTTTCCCTCGCCTCTGGCTCCAATATCTGACGGAGTATGTTCTGCCTGGCCATTTCCTCCTGCTCTCTTCTAAGCTCTTCTTCCTCCCCTCTCTGCTGAGACATAAGCTCCATCATCTTTCTGCGTTTTATTTCCTCTAACTCTTTATCTTCCTCGGTCATACGGCTTCACTTACCGTATTTCTCCAGTTCTTTTCTCTCCTTCACTAAAGAATCGAACACTTTCTTGGCAGCGTTGTCCATGAAGGACATGCCCTGTGGAGTGATTACCCTTCCCTCCTTCTCCTTCTTCACGTACCCTAATTCTTCTAACTGTTGAAGTGCCTTTCTCACTATGGCCCTGCTCCCTTTTCTCGCTTTGTATCTCTTGGACCCTCTATCCTCTTTACCGCCGTAATGCGCAGCTAACCTCGAGGTCCCTATGGGCCCGTAAACGTAAATCTTGCGAAGCACGGAAGCTAAGCGGATATACCACCAGTCCTCCTGCTCCGGACCGCGCTCCTTGTGAACGCCCGTGGTAACCCATCTGGCCCACTCTGGCTCTTTTATCTTCTTCTCTTTAAGCGTCTTTGCGACTTCGTTAATTAGCTTATCCGGTGGAACATCGTATGCGGTAACCATATCAATCGCCAAACGCCCTATACATTACCTATATAAGAGTTTTACTCCTTCCACGCCTCCAATTTGAAGCGCAGCATGAGAGTTCCGGAGAACCAGAACTCGCCTTTGAAATGCAAATTATCTATCACTAATGGAAGCCAGTAGCGGTCGTCTTCCCACATATCATCGTATGGAATGGAATCCAGCGGGAACCACTTCGGCTTGGATTCTTCGCTCTCCTTCGGTTCTCCATCAATTTCCGCGCGAAACACGTACACATACCAATCATCCTCGCTCACATCGTAGAATTTGAGGGTCCCAAGCTTATTCAGATTTTTTATATTGGCGTTCATCTCCTCGAGAGATTCGCGAATCGCACAATCCTCCGGAGTTTCTCCCTCTTCTAACTTGCCCCCCACTCCGTTCCAGTATCCCATGCCGTGACCCCTTTTCTTGTAGTGGAGCAGTATCTTCCCATTCTCAATTATATGAACTATCACCGCCTGAATCATAGGGGGATAAAAGAAAGGGGATTATTAAACCGTCGCCTCTCCGGCCTTCTTAACTGCGTATTGCGTTCCGAGAGGAGAAACTATCTGGAATATGGCCGTTGTGACTGCTATAAGAGTGATAATTATCGCTCCCAAATGAGACGAGGAGATCTCGTTGGCCGCATGCGCGGCTAAACCC
>JALWEL010000030.1:0-15515 GCA_027014065.1 DHVE2 group archaeon | reverse complement strand
CGCTTGATTCAATAGTGCAATCCCCAAATACTTTTGTAGCTTCGCTTCCGCCTTGGCCATTAGTGAGCCTATTCCACACCCAATTATCTTGCCCACTGTTCTCCCGATGCAGTAAACTATGGCCACCGCCCAGAGCGCTTCCAAGTACTGAAAATTGATTTCCATCCCAATAGCTCCGAAGAAAAGGATGTAAACGGGGGTCATTATGTTGTCGATAGAGCGATAACTGCTTACTCCAATCTCCTTGTGAAGATTTATGGTTGTCATACCGATTGCCATGGCCGTAAGAATGTTGGAAACATGAATCACGTAAGCCAATCCCCACCCTATTAGCGCAATGGCAACTCCTATCACTAACTGCTGGTCTGGAGTTAATTCAACTTTTTTGCTGGTATAACTGAATGCGAGACCAATTCCCCCGCCTAAAAGAAATGCACCCAATATTTCCCATATTGCAGTAATTACAGAGGCTTCGATTGTCACATGATACCCCAAAAGGCTCTTGGTCCAAATTATGCCGATTACGTACATCACAATTCCCGCCGCATCATCCAGGCCGACCACAGCAGTTGCCACATCGGTGAGAATACCATGCGAAGATAGTGAGCGAAAAACGGCTATGGTCCCAGCGGGTGCGGTAGCAGGAGCGAGAGACCCCAAGAGCACGGCGAGGGCCATGTCCCCTGTGAAGAGGTAAACGAAGAGCATGACGGTGAAGGAAGTTACTATGACTTCCACAATGAGAATAATCATCACCTTTTTACCCATCTTCTTCAGAAAGTCGTAGGAGAAACTAAGGCCGACAATGTAGCCCACGAGAGCCAATGTCACGCCGGTGACCGTGGAGAAGAATGCCTGCGGCGCCTTAAATCCCATGAGAGAAATAAGAAGGCCGGCAAAAAGGTAAGCAAGAACTTCGGTAAGACGTATTTTTTTGAACAGAAAACCGAAAAACAGGCCCAATATAAGTATCAAAGAGACGATGAGGTAAATGCTCCCCTGCCCTGACACAATCTCCGTGAATGATATCATTAAGGAAGGGGAAATATATCCATTAACTTAAAACTTTTCGAAAATTTTGAGACATGATGAGTAATGATCACATCGGAAAAAGTCCTTTATGATCCCATTCACCTAAACTGGAAAACTTTTTATCTATGTATGTAATATATGCTGTTCATGAAGGAACACAAAATCGTAATAATTGGAATTTTAACTATAATGGTTTTCGGGGGATTTGCCATAGGGATAGGGAATACTACAGGGCATAAAATTGTTACAGATAAAAAACCGATGAGTTTTGGGCAAATTGCGAAAATCAATGGGTTCAAATACACAACTCATAGCGTAATAAGGATAAACAGCGACTCGGATTTTACATCGCAGAACGGAGTTGTGAGCGGTAATGGAACAAAAGATGATCCATACATAATTTCCGGATGGGATATAGACGCTCACAGCGAGGGAGATGCAATTTACATAGGAAATACTACGGCGTATTTCGTGGTGGAGAATTGTTACTTGCATAATGCCACATATATTTCCGACCCATATTATTCAGGTAACGGAATAACTCTGAACAATGTTATTCATGGTGTGGTGGAAAATAATACGCTCAATGAGAACGAGTGGGATGGAATCGAGTTAGATTACGCGGATGATAACAATATTTTCAATAACACCTGCAGTGATAATGGTTACAATGGGATTATTTTGAGTGGTTCTAATAACAACGTGATTTCCAACAATATTTGCACTAATAACAGTGGGAATGGCATATACATCTACTCATCAACAAACAATAAGCTCTACGGGAACAAAATGGTGAATAATGGAATCTCTCTGTGGGACGATTTTGATACATTTACCACGCAGGAAATTCCAACAAATAATACGATTAACGGCAAACCTGTATATTACTACAAAAATGCCAACATGAATAATGCCTCATTACCCACCAATGCAGGTCAGGTTATTTTGGGGAACATAGAGTATTTAAAAATTGAAAATCTCCAAATATTCAATACAACCATAGGCATCGAAATAGGATTTTCATCCAACATTACAATTAGAAACAACACATGCAGCAACATCATTGAAGACGGTATTTCATTGGTATCTTCGAATAACAATACTATTTCTGGAAACAACTGCAACGAGGATGGAGAAGGAATTTATCTGTATCAATCCAACAACAATACGATCTCAAACAATAATTGCACCAATAATTACGATGGGATCTGGCTTTATACCTCCAGCAACAATCTCATATACAACAACACCTGCACCTACAACAATGATTACGGAATATACGTGTATGAAGCTTCAAATAAAAACATAATTTTTAACAACACCTGCAGCAACAACTGGGAGGGCATTTATATAGAAAATTCCAAGGAGGATGATGTATATAACAACAATTGCAGCAAAAATAATGATAACGGAATATACATAGATACTTCCAACAGCAATATGATATCAAACAATAACTGCAGCAGCAATGATAATTACGGCCTATATATGGGTAGTAGTAATAACAATACTTTATTAAACAATACCTGCAACTACAATGGGGACGAAGGTATTCACTTAGGGTTTTCCAACAACAATACCATATCTTACAATAACTGCAGTATAAATGGTAATACAGGTATACACCTGGAAGATTCAAACAACAATACCATATTTTACAATAACTGTAACAGAAACACTAATTATTATGGTCTCTATCTGTATGAATCCAGAGACAATAGGGTGTCCAATAACACCTGCAGCGATAATGGTTACGATGGAATAAGTTTGAGTTATGCAAATGGTAATGAGCTATCAAGCAACAATTGCACTGACAACTGGGATATTGGAATATATATGGAATACTCTAACAGAAACACACTGTCAAATAATACATGCAACGATAATAGATTAGGTGTTTATATGCAGTATTCCAACAACAATACCATTTTTAGAAATGTACTTACTAATAATAGCTATTACGGAATTTGTATAGATAACGGTTCATACAATAGCATATACCAAAACTCCTTATTTTACAATCACGGCTCCGGAGACTCTCATAATTATTCCCATATCCAAGCATGCGATGATGGCTTAAACAATTCCTGGAACTCAACTAATGGGATAGGTAATTACTGGTACGACTGGGCAAATAACAATAACACAAACGACCATAATCACGACGGAATTGTAGACTGGCCATATTCGATAGATGGCTCTGCGGAAGCCAAGGATTACTATCCTCTGAAAAATAGCTCCCTCAGCGGTGTTCTCTCGCATCCTTTGAGCCTCCAAGCAGTCTCAGGAGTGGGATTTGTGAATCTCACATGGAAACCACCCACCTACGGTAATAGTACGGTCACCCAATACAAAATTTACAGAAACAGCACCCTTATCGCAACTGTACCGGCCACTCAACTCTGGTACAATGACACAAACGTAAGCAACGGAGTTACATATACTTACTCTGTAACAGCTGTGAATTCATTTGGCGAGAGCGCACCCAGCAACGAGATACAAGTAAAGCCAAGTGACACAGTGCCCGAGTTCTCTTCTTCACTGGCAATTTCCATATTGCCAATTGTTATTATTGCCATATTTACAGCAAAAAGAAAGATTTTACAATTTTAATTTTATTCCTTTTTGAAACGATCGAAGTAAATTATTAATACCATGCGCCATTGAAAAGCCCATGCTTGAAGAGATATTAGGCTTCTTAGCGGGAACGTTGACCACGATTGCCTTCGTTCCTCAATTCCTGAAAGCGTGGAAAACCAAGAGCACAAAGGATATTTCCCTTTCTATGTTTCTGATTTTCACCATCGGTGTGGCTCTATGGCTCATTTACGGAATAATGAAAGTTGATTATCCAATAATTGCAGCTAATGCAATCACCGTGACCCTCGCATCCATGATTTTAGCGATGAAAATTAAATACGGGTAACAAAATTCAGCGGTTTTTTAGGAAAAGGTTAAATAAAACACTCACATTAATGCTTTGGGATTGCTATGGTTACCATGAATTGTCCTAAATGTGGGGCACCTTTTGAGTACGAACCGGGAATGCGATTCAAGCAATGCGACTACTGCGGAACCATGATTTACATCGACAAAAGTCGAGTGATGTTCTACTACATAATCCCCTTCACCATCGATTCTAATCAGGTGGTTCAACTCTTCAGGAGATGGGCTTCTGGGCCGAAGATGGCAAAGGGATTGGAGAACTCCAAGGTTAAATCCATCAAAGCCATGTATTTTCCCGTTTACCGATTCGTGAGAATTGTAAATGGAAAAGAAAAGGTTATAGTGAAACCGGCCAAGACCTCTCTTCTGCCGGGACTAACGAACCTCAAGATTCCCCCGGGAGATATGAAAATATTCGATTCGAATTTCAACACAGGTAATGTGGAGGTCATACAGCCGGACCTAAGTATGGACACCTACCTGCCCCAATTGCAGGGAGAAGCGAAGGAGCAGGAAATCGTTTATTTCCCAATTTACGAAGTGCGCTATGAATTCGATGGAAAAGAGTACAGCGTGGTCATAGACGGTTCATCGGGGGAGGTGTTTACTTCATATTATCCTCCGAGGTCTTCCGCGCCGTATTTGTTACTGGGAATAATAGTGTTCATCCTTGCAGCCATTGGCTCGGCCATCGGAACATTGGTTAGTCCAGCGGGCTGGGTTGTAACGCTCTTAGGATTCTTAGTAGGTTTGGGAGGAGGTTATTACATTGCCAAAAAATACTGAGGTGATCGAATGAAATTGACGTTCGGATTGAATTGCCCCAGCTGCGGGGGAAGAGTGGAGATAAGCGAAGGAGATGAATTTGCAATATGCCCGTTCTGCCACACCGTTTCGAGAGTTGTTGGCGATGATGATGTGAAGATTCTCGCCTACAAGATGAAAATCGACGAGAAGAGCGCTCGAAACTCCGCGAGAAGATGGTTCAAAAAGGGCCTGAAAGCCAGAGATTTGCATAAGGTGGCGAAGATAACGGAAATATACCATGTTTACTTGCCTTTCTGGAACTACAGCGCCATAGGACTGGGGATAATTTGCGGATACAACATAGAATCCACAGAGAATGGTGGCTCTAAAAAAGTTTACAAAGAGCAGCAAATCCGCAAAGACTACACATGGACAAACATAGCCTGCGACGCTGGAGATATAGGAATCAAGCACCTGAGAAATTTGAAGGGGGAAGTTATACCTCTAACTGAGGACCTGCCAAAATACGAGGCAACCACATCAAAGGACGATGCAAAGGTAGAAGGGGACAAAGTCATAAGGAAATGGATACTGAGCGAAGGGAGAATATCCAACATCACATTCCACAAAGAGTTCGTTCTGCCAAAGAGCTTTTCCCTTCTTTACTATCCCTTCTGGATTATCCGCTACGATTACAAGGGTAAGATGTACTTCCTAACGGTGGATGGAGTCACCGGCAAAGTGGTATCTGGAAGGGCCCCTGGAGACCCGCTCTGGCAGTCCATAGTTATTGGAACTGGAGCGACTGTAGGGGGCGCTTTGCTGGGTCTCGCACCTATAGTATCGGGATTTGCGGGACAGAGAGCCGCGATTCTGAGCATGTTAGTAGGCGTAGTTATTTTCGGAGCATCGTACTATTTCTTCCGCTACGGCTCTGAGATTGTGGAAGGAGATATACCCAAACCGTACATATTCGGAGGCAAGGTGAAAATTCAGAGAGGATATTTAATAGGGAAGGAGGTGCTGAAATGAGCATAAAACTCGAGCCATTGAAATGTCCCAAATGTGGCTCGGTGATAAAAGCGAAGAGAAGGGATTTGGTGTACCAATGCGAGAACTGCGGAACTTTCATCTATGCGCCCACGGGAGAGGTGATAGTTGCGAAGATTCTGGATTTCGAGTTGCAGCTCCCCGGTAAGAAATACTATATACCCTTCCTCACCTACTACACCAAGGCGGTAATTTACAACGAAGAAGTGAAGGGTTTTATGGCGAAAAAGGGAATGGGTGGGGAGTGGATTACCTACATCCCAGCTGGGGGATCTCTGCCGGGAGAGGAGATAGTGAGAATCAGCAAAATGTTCACGGCCAATCCCCCAAGGGATAAGAACGAAATAGATAGCTTCAGGGACGTGCCAAGATTGCCGTTGGAAATCAAAAAAGAATACGGGGAGAAGCTGGCGGAATTCATATTTCTCTCCTACGAAGTGGACAGGCCCGGCATACTTCAGGGCATCAATTATTCCTTCGAGGCAAATTTCGAAGGCATAGTTTACGTTCCCGTGTATTACGAAAGGGGATACACCATCGCTTTGAGGGGCTACGGAGGCGATTAGTATGGCAAGGGAAGAAGACAAATTGTACTACATGATGTGGGGTCTGGTTTTTATTCTGGCGGGCATAGCGGCGGCACTGTGGATTATAGGATTCTCTGCTTACGGAGTTCTGATATTTTTCGCAGGTCTGGGAATCTCACTTTCTCTTATGGGCAAAAGGGACCCCTATAAATTCTACGGGGGAATCGGGCTTATATTCATAGGAATCTTAGCCTACGGGTTCATGGCAGGGCTGAACATCGCTTACGTCCTAATTTCTCTCGTTGTAATAATCGGACTGCTGTTTATCTGGTATGCGTTTGGAGGTGAAAAAAATGGAGGATCTAAGAGATAAGGTACAAAGGGAGAGAACGTTTCTGAAAAAAATAGAGCTTGCAATCCCCGGATTCAGGGGATACAGAAAGAGAGAGGATTTGAGAATCGCCGATAGCATGCTCAGGGACTACATAGCCAACATAATGAAAGATGTGGAGAAATACGTGAAGGAAGTGAGATCTTATTTGCAGGAGAACATGGCTCTAGATGACATGGACACCATCGGGAAGATAATCAATAGAGTGGCAACGATGGAAGAAAGAATCAGGCATGCGGAGCAGGGATACATGGGCTTAGTTGGAGATTATAGAGTAGGTGAGGAACAATTAAATAACCTTTACGAGTTCGATTTGAAATTGATAGAAGAGAGTCAGAACCTTTTAGAATTTGCCAAAGAAATGGCCCACAGCGATTTGAACACGGTTCGCGAGATGATGCGCTCCTTCCCATCCAAGCTCAACGAGATCGAAGAGCTATTCGAAAAGAGGAGAAATGAAATGCTGGAGGTGTTCAAATGATTCTCAAGAGGGAAAAAACAAGCAATTTGGAAGGAGCAGATGCTCGCAACACGTATTTCTGGGTCGACCAATACAAAGGGGAAAATGTGATGTGGAGATTACCGCACAACATAAAGTGGAACGATAATGTTGTCGTTAGAGAAGATGAATACGCAGTGTTCTTCCGCGACGGAAAAGCGCTTCACGTGTTCGACCGCCCCGGTCGCTATGCTCTTACCACAGAGAACGTTCCCGTTTTGGGCACAATCGTAAAGAAGGTAACTGGAATTCAGCAGATTGGCGAGATATATTACCTGCAGAGAAGAGAGCTGAGGGGTAAATTCGGAACCTCCGAGCCGCTTTCATTCCGGGATCCAGATTTCGGAGTGGTAAGAATACGCGCGTTCGGGCAATTCGCCTACAAGGTCGTAGAGCCCATGGTATTTATTACAGAATTCGTGGGCACAAAAGGGTACACGACGAGCAAGGAGGTCATCGAATGGCTAAAGGACCAGATTGTGATGGATCTCAACGACACAGTGGGAGAACTAAAACTCAAGCACAACATGAGCATCCTCGACCTTCCCGCTTACCTCCAAGAGATTGAGCAGATGGTTCTTGCGAAGCTCAAAGACGACACCATGCGCTACGGGCTGGAAGTGACGAAAATCGCGGGGCTGAACCTCAATCTTCCGGAAGAGGTGCAGGAAGCAATAGATAAGAGAGGAGCAATGGCCGCTCTGGGTGTGAATTACATGCAGTATCAGACCGGAAAGGCAATCGAAGATTTCGGAAAAGGCGCAGCTCAGGGAGGCGGTGGTACTGGAATGGCTGAAATGGGCGCTGGAATGGGCGCGGGATTCGCCATGGCCAACGCCATGGGGCAAGGAATACAACCAACGCAGGGATTGCAGCAACCCGCTCCCCCGGGGCCGCAGGTGGGAATGAAAAAATGCCCCAACTGCGGAAAGATGGTGCCCAGCGACGCTCAATTTTGTCCGTATTGCGGATACAAATTCGAAGAGAAAAAGACGAAAAAATGCGTCAAGTGCGGCAGAGAGATTCCGGCGGATGCAAAATTCTGCCCGTACTGCGGCGCGCCACAGCCAGAAAAATCAGAAACTATACACTGCCCAAACTGCGGAAAGGAAATTCCGGCAGATGTGGCGTTCTGCCCCTACTGCGGGTACAAACTCAAGTGATTTTTTTTCTTTTATTATTACAGGTAAGGAAGCATCACATAGGTGGCGAGGATACCTCCTATAATCGCAAGAGAATGGGTGGAGATAGTCTTAATAACAGTGTTAGGAAACTTGGAATACATTTCTTCGAAATTATTTGTGCCTTCAATAGCTCGATTCATCACAATACCCATCATTATTGAGGATATAGCAGAGGTAAGAGACATGTAAAGCATGGCATTGTTAAATATTGCATAATCCATGTGATTTTCCCTCATGGTAGTTAAGCCAAGAATGAAAATCAAAACTATATAAATTGCATTGGGCTCGAACATTGCGAGATGCACTGTGCTGAGACCGTATGTCTTCGAGTCATTGGCAGACACTCGACCAATTTTTCCAGCAACAAAACTTCTACCAATATCCACAGACAAAAATGCTATTCCTGCCCATATCAAAGAATCTCCAATAGAGCTCATATCCAACTTTTGGAGATAAATCAGCATGTAGAATAGTTGGAAATATACCGCCACTGTAACTCCTAACCCCACAAAAATCAGGCGATGGGTAATTACCATTCCATTTGAATTTATCCAAAATATCATCATATAGAGTATGGCCCCGATAATTGTTAACAAAGCACCAAGAAATACATACACGAAAGTAGAAAAGAATGAGAAAATAAAAATTTTACTCCTCGTCCGGCACGAATTTGTACCCGTACTGGATTATGCCCGCCTTGCCGTCCTCGCCGATTCTGCGAAATACCGCATGCACAGGCATGCCGATGTGCACTTCCTCTGGGTCCACATCAACGATTTGCCCCGTGATTTTCGGGCCCTCTGGAGTCTCTATGATCGCCATCACATAGGGCTTTTGATATTTGTACCCAAGAACATTCTGATGCACCACGGTGTACGAGTACACTTTACCCTTACCGCTGAGCTGCACCTCTTCCATCTTCCCGACACTCTCGCGACCGCATTTGGGGCATACATCTCGTGGTGGAAAATAAACGGTGCCGCAAACAGGACAGCGCGTTCCGATTAGAGAGTAGCGGTATCTTCTTTCTCTCCAGAAGCGCGGTACGACCATTTACATCACCTCCACTATGTGAACTATGCTTGAAGTCATCGTTCCGCCTACATTATGAGCTAAGCCAACTTTCGCATCGGGCACCTGCCTCTTGCCTGCTTCGTTGCGCAATTGCTTCACAAGTTCTACGACCTGCCCAACGCCCGTGGCGCCTACGGGATGACCCTTCGCTTTAAGCCCGCCGGATACATTGTATGGGAGGTCCCCATCGTAGTACAACTGGCCTTCTTCTGCCAGCTTTATCCCTTCGCCCTTCTTCGCAAATCCCAAATCTTCAATGCCCAAAAGTGCGATTATGGAAAACGCATCGTGGATTTCCGCAAGGTCAATATCCTTCGGCTCTTTCTTTGCCATCTTGTACGCTTTCTTGCCCGCTTCCACGGTGGATTTGGAAACAGTTAGCGATTCCCTCTCATGCAAAGAGATGTAATCGTTCGCGGCAACCGACGCGCTTATCTTTATGGGCGAATCGGTGTATTTTTTAGCTATATCAGCTGATGCTAAAACCAGAGCTGCGCCGCCGTCGCTCACTGGTGAACAGTTCATTATGGTCAGAGGATCTGCGACCATAGGGGCATTTAGAACCTGCTCCACGGTAACTTCCCTCTGGAAATGGGCATCGGGATTCATCGCACCGTGCTTGTGCGCAATAACCGGAAGAAGAGCCATCTGCTCTCTCGTAAGCCCGTACTCGTGCATGTAGCGGCGGGCCATCATGGCACCCAGCGCAGGGAACGTGGCTCCGAAGAACACTTCCCATTCTCGATCGGCAGCACCGGCTAAGATGTCGGTAACCATGTCTCCGGGGAGATCAGTCATCTTTTCCACGCCGCCCACTAATACTATATCGTAGAGCCCTGAGGCAACTGCCATGTAACCAGAATGAAGAGCAGCCGCACCGCTTGCACAAGCGGATTCGATCCTTATCGCAGGTACATTGTGTTCAGCCAAGCCGGCAAAGTCAGCGATTAAAGCACCTACATGGTCCTGACCAACGAAACTGCCAGCGCTCATGTTACCGCCGAATATGGCCTGTATATCCTCCGCGCCTATGTTCGCATCCTCTATGGCTTTCAAGCCGGCTTCAACCGCTAAATTCCTGAGACTCTTGTCCCAGTGCTCTCCGTACTTGGTCTCGCCGGCACCGATTATTGCAACATCTCTCATTTAATCCACCTCCACAATCATCCTTCTGAATTTCAAGTATGTGGCATAATCTATGTACTTCGCCCTGTTCACCATATCCATTACCTTCGGAGCCGCATCTCTATTGTAAGAATTCATTTTATCGGTCACAGTGATATCAAAAGCATCGCTCCCCGCACCGCTTCCAAAGGATACAGCGATTATTCTATCACCGGGCTTTGCAATATCCAGAACTGCGCTCAATCCAGTGGGCGTTCCCCCGGAGTACGTGTTGCCTATGTAAGGCGATATGAGTCCGGGCTTTATCTGCTCGTTTGTGAATCCCAATCTCTTTCCAACGCGGTACGGGAACTTGCCGTTGGGCTGGTGAAACACCACGTAGTCATAATCTTCTGGCTTCGTGCCTGCTTCTTCCATGAGCATCTTGGCTGCGGACATCACATGCTTGAAATACGCCGGCTCTCCTGTGAATCTTCCTCCGTGCGACGGGTACCTCTGACCTTCGCGGCGCCAGAAATCCGGGGTATCCGTCACGAAAGAAACTGTGTGATTTATCTCCGCAATAACGTCCTCTTTTCCGATTATGTACGCGGTTCCGCCAGCGGAGGCGGAATAATCCAGTGCGTCTCCCGGTTGACCCTGAGAGGTGTCCGTTCCTATCGCTATGCCGTAATCAATCATTCCAGCTTTTATCATAGCGTACACGTTCTGCATCGCCGCAGTTCCAGCTTTGCATGCGAATTCTAAATCGGCTGCGTGAGCTTTGTACGCACCAACAACCTCAGCGATTAGCGATGCCGTTGGCTTCACCGCATAAGGATGCGATTCGCTCCCCACAAAAATCGCACCAATCTTTTCGCCGGGGATGTTCTTCCTCTTTAGCGCGTTGCGAAGCGCTTCCACAGCGATAGTTGCGGCGTCTTCGTCGTAACCGGGCACAGACTTCGCCAAAAGACCGAGGCCCTTTTCAGGGTGCTCGGGCTTGTCACCCCACATCCTTGCAATCTCCGCAGTCTTTATTCTGTAAATGGGTACATAACTCCCATACGTCACAATACCTACCATTTTCTCACCTGTATCCCACAAATGGAAAGAAGTATTTATCCTTTATCGTTTTCCAATTCGGCAATAAACGAATTAAATTATGAGGGCCTCAACAGTTCTGATGTGGTACACTCTCCTCTTTAATTCTTCGCGTATTTCCAAATGGGGATTTATTCCGTGCTCGAGCAAAAGCTCCGAAAGGCGCTTCGCGTTCCGCTCACCCCTCTCGTCCCAGTCCAGAAGGAGAATTACTTCGGAATATATAGATGAGAGAGAATCCGCGAGCGCGACCATGCTCGTGCCGGCGTTTATCTTTATTATTTTCCCTTCGAATCCCAGATTTCTCAACGCGATCTCGTCGTGCTTACCCTCCACCACTATAGGAATCTCTTTGTTCATCACCTTCACTCTTTCCAAAAATTTTTCAAGCTCTTCCAATTCTCTTTCCGATAGCATCTCTCGCAGCATCTTCGCTCACATCCTCCACGTATATGGTCTTATGGGGATTTTTCTCCCCTGCAATTATGTGCACTTTCTCCTGAGGAACGTTGAAGAACGAAGAAAAGAAGGAAATAAGCTCTTTATTCACCTTGAACTTCTCGGGCTTCTCCTTCATCGCCACTTCTATTCTCTTTCTCCATTCATTGTATCCCCTTATTTCCTCTTTCTTCGCGTTGGGCGAGACCTCGATGTCGATGGCCACCCCGTTCTTATACGCCCTGATTCCTTTCATATTCTCCGCTCCATCACAGCGATTATCCTCTCGCTCTCCTCTTCGTCGAACTCGGAAAAATCGTAATCTCCGAATATTTCCTTTATTTCAAGTCCAGCTTGCTCCGCTTCCTCCCTTAAATCATCGAGGAACACGGAGTAAAGGTACAATTTGGCGTATTTTCTTCTCACCACTTCATTCTCAACAATGTCGTAAAAGTAAAGGAGCTCCCATTTATCGCCTTTCCACCTCGGAACGAAAAACCGAGAGTAATAAATTCCATCCTTTTCTATTGTGTCTCCGTGGTGCACTATGCCATCCACCATCATGAAGGGGTTGAGTATGTCCACGATTACCTTTCCATCTTCGCTCAGATGCTTCTCAGCGTTCTTCAGAATTTTCACCCTCTCTTCCTTTGGAAACATCAGCAAGGAGTTGAACCCGATTATTACGAGGCAAAATCTCTCATTGAGGGAGAAGTTGAGGACATCCCCGCGAATTAATTTCACATTTCTTCCCTCTAAATTCTTTCTGGCGTGGATGAGCATGTTCTCATTTATATCGATTCCCACCCCATAATCTGGGTTAAGATGATGCAATATTCTTCCTGTACCGCACATGAGGTCGAGAACATTCGAACATGGGTACCTGCGGTAAACTTCGATGTCCTTATCGAAAGAGAAGTAAAAAAGGTCGTAGAATTCCGACTCCACATCGTAGAATTTCATAGCTTGTACCCTATCTTCCTGAGGAACTCTTTCCTCTCTTTTCTCTTATCCTCGTCTTCAACACCGAGGGGCGAGAATCCATCCACTACGCCAAGAATTGCGCGGCCCTGCTCCGTCTCCGCCACTATGACCTCCAGAGGATTGGCGCTCGCCACTAGAATTCTCGTGATTTCCTGCACATTCTTTAGGGCGTTGAGAACGTTGATTGGATACGCATTTCCCAAGAGAATTATGAATGCGTGCCCCGCGCCGATGCTCTCGCAATTCTTAATCGCGTATTTAACCAGTTGGTCGTCGGTTCCCTCGTATCTCACCAGTCGATCTCCCGAGGCTTCGCAGAACGCAAAGCCGAACTTTATGCCGGGCATGCTGGTCACAAGAGCTTCGTATATATCCTCGGCGCTCTTTATGAAATGCGTGTACCCCATTATGACATTCACTTCCTCGCTGGGCTTCTCCACTTTTATTACCTTCAGCTCCACCATATCTGGTAATCAAGTTGCAAGATTAAAAATTTTGCTTTGAGAGAAATCTAAATAACCAACGAGAGAATAACGCTTCGATGATTTACATAATCTCCATCATAGTGATGCTCGCCTTCACCATTTTAGCTTTCAGAAGAAACGCAGTGGCGATGCTCTCAATATCTTTTACCGTTATTTATCTCATGGAAATCGCACTTTATTACCTCTCTCCCCAGTATTTCGTAGATTTCATCTACACCTTAGGAGCTAAATATCCTCCGGACATAGGGGTATATTCAGCAATGTACATCCATTCTCTATCCCCGATGCACATATTCTTCAACATCCTGTTTTTCTTCTTGGCAGGCCTGCCCTTCGAGCAGAGGGTGGGAAGCAAAAGGGTAACGAGCATATTCCTCATATCAGGCATAACCGCGAATCTTCTGTACTCCTTCTTCCTGCACTTCTACGGAATAAACTCAATTTTGATAGGCGCTTCCGGGGCCATATTCGGAATAATGGGAGCATTCATAGTAATGTACCCAAACGAAGAGATTACCATGTTCTTAGGGCCAATACTAATGCCAAGGATTAAGGTTAAAATCGCAATAATGACCATGCTCGTGGTGGAATTCTTAGCCACCATGCTCTGGGTCAACGACAATGTCGCGCATGGAGCGCACGTGATGGGCGCCATAGCGGGAGCGTTCATGGGCTATTACTACCTCAAAAAAGGAATAGGGGTGGAGAAGAAAAGAGAATTGAACCTCGCGCTATTCAAAGAGCTCGCCACCGACGAAAAGCTCCGCGAGATAAAAGAGAGAATTAAAGGGGAAGAGGATGAAAAGATAAGGGATATGTGGATCGAAGAGTTCTTCCGCAAGAAGTTTGGAGAGGTGAAAATAGAGGGAAAAACCGCAGAAGCGGATGGGAAAAAGTACAGAATTTACAGGTGATAATATGAGAATCGACGGCTCACACGGCGAGGGAGGCGGGCAGATTCTTAGGTCCTCCATAGCCCTATCATGCATTTTAGGGGAAGAAGTTGAGATTGTGAACATCAGGAAAAATAGGAAAAATCCGGGGATCAAGAACCAGCACCTGCACGGGATAAAATTAGCTGCGCAAATTTGCGATGCCCGGGTTGAAGGCCTTATAATCGGGGCAACGAGCATAAGATTCAGGCCGGGGAAGATAAAAGGGGGAAAATACAAGGTGGACGTGGGAACCGCAGGAAGCATATCACTGATTCTCCAAACGGCGCTTCCAATAATGCTTCTCGCCCCAGAAATAGAGATAGAGATTCGCGGGGGCACCGATGTTCCCTTCTCCCCGCCCATCGATTACTATCTCCATGTTCTCTTTCCCCTGCTCCGAAATGCGGGCGCGGAAATAGAGGGCGAGGTGATTGAAAGGGGCTATTATCCACAGGGTGGGGGAATTGTCAGGGTTCATTCAATCGCGAATGAGATGAGAAAAATCGTAATCGAGGAGAGAGGAGAAAAGAGAGAAAAAGAGGCGTACTTCAACCTCAGAAACCTGCCGGAGCACATAGTCAAGAGAGCTAGGAACATTTTAGATGATTTCGAATTCATTACCGACGTGCGAAATTCCGGCATAAGCAGGGGATGTGGAATCGTATTGGTTTCAAAGTACGAAAAAACTATAATTGGCGGGGATTCGCTCTGCAAAAGAGGTGTGCCCACGGAAAAGGTTGTTAAGCGAGCGCTGGAGAATTTAAGCTTCGAGGAGAGAAGCGGGGCAACCGTGGACAGGCACATGGCGGATCATCTTCCGATATTCTCAGCCATTGCGAAAGAAGTGAAATACAAGGTTAGCGAGCTCACGGAACATGCTAAGACAAATCTCTGGGTTCTGGAGCAATTCGGAGGAAAAACAAAGATAAAAGGAGAGGAGATTCACGCGTACATGTAATTCTTTGGCACCTGCTTGACCTGCGATGCCTGCTTCCTTATATCCGCTATGTTCTTC
>JALWEL010000029.1 GCA_027014065.1 DHVE2 group archaeon | reverse complement strand
TCGCCTCTTTTTTCATCCTGCTCTTTCTCTGCTCGTCCACGAGTGACACTATATTTTCCATGGTCAATTGAATAAGATCCTCCTCGAGCCCCAAAGATGACGCGACTTTGTAAAGTCCGTTGACCACTATCTCCATGTAATTGTTCAACACATCGTGATCCACGATTTTTGTTTCTATTTCTCCAACCAGAATAACATAGAGGTCATCACCTATCAAACCCACCTTTATATAGGGAAGCTCGGTATTAATTTTTAGAAGATTCCTATATATCTCCATTCTTTGCTTGGGATCCATGCTGTCCGTAGCGTAATCTATCTCCAGCATCACCGTTGTATTGTAATCATCGATTCTAAAAACTATGGGCATAGGAAAACGAAGATGCTTTGCCACCAGAATTATCGCATCATTTTCCTTATCTTCCTCCCTCTGAACATTCCACGGCAAATCAATTATATTCTTCGCGTCATCCGTGCCCTCCTTAAGCCATTTCTCAATTAGATCTGCCTTCTTCGATTTCATGTGGTAGTTATTGGAAAAGCACTATTTAAAACTTGCTAAAATAAAAATGGGAAAAGGGAAAGGATGGGGTTAAGCGAAAACTTCCACTTTGGGCGTTTCTATTCCCACTAAGTCATCGGACAATTCGTACATCATGCTGAGAATTTCAGCCACTACTTCAGCTCTCTTGTCCTCCAACTCCCACATTGCAGCCTCAAGATCCGCAATGCTATGAGTCCTCATCCACTCCTTAACCTTTTTGGGCATTCTCGGCATACGGGGAAATTTATCTGCCATATTTTACACCTCCTGTCATCTTTTTGTCAGACAACTATACGACAACATGCTATATAAAGGTTTCGCGTAAAATTACCAATTGAATGGATAATCTGAAAAATGGGGCATTTAGAAAAAATAGCATGCCTCAAGATCCAGATAATTTCACTTTCTTGTGCAATCATACATGATGCGCTTAACCTCGCCCCAAATATCTTTAGAGCCGTAGAACAAATGAGATTTAGCCTTAGAATCCGAGGAGCCAAAGTTCTTTATGAATTTCTCCCTCTTCGCCATTTCTATTGCAACCTGCTCTTCACAACTCTTGGGAAGCTCAAGATAGAAATGCCCGACTAAATAGGCGTGCTGCAAAAAATAGTCGATGTGCCATTTCATCTTTTTTTCTTTGGAGTAATGCCTTTCTATTCTCTTTCTCAGATTTTTCTGAGCCGAGCCGATGTACACGTAATAACCCCAGGGAAAATGCACCAGGCCTAAAGAGCCAACCTTCAAATCCATGTCCTTAGGATTTTCAATAAAAAGAGCATAGATTCCGGAATCGTGTGATTTTGAAATCATAAAAGAAAAAAATTATTTGAGCATGGGCATCCAGATGCCCTTCTCCTTCGCTGTTCTTATTGCAATCTCGTACCCTGCGTCTGCGTGCCTTACGACTCCGCTGCCCGGGTCGTTGTGTAATACTCTAGATAATTTCTGCTCAGCCAGCTTGGTTCCATCCGCAACGATAACCATGCCGGCGTGGAGGGAATAACCAATTCCAACGCCTCCGCCGTGATGGAAGGAAACCCATGTGGCTCCTGATGCAACGTTGAGCATGGCGTTCAAGATCGGCCAATCTGCTATGGCTTCACTTCCGTCCTTCATCTTCTCCGTCTCGCGATACGGCGAGGCAACGCTTCCGGTGTCGTGATGATCTCTCCCTATGGCTATGGGCGCATCCACCACGCCCTCGCGAACTAATTCGTTGAACGCGAGCCCAGCCTTTTCCCTCTCGCCGAAATTGAGCCAGAGAATTCTCGCAGGCAATCCTTGCCACTTCACGTGCTCTTCAGCCTTGTCCAGCCATTGAATCACATGCTTGTTGTCGGGGAACAATTTTCTTATCACATTGTCCGTTTCGAATATATCGTTGGGATTGCCGCTAAGCGCTACCCAGCGGAATGGCCCCGAACCCTCGGAGAAAAGAGGACGTATGTACTCGGGCACATAGCCGGGAATCTTGAACGCATCCTCAACACCAGCTTCTTTTGCCTGCGCCCTTATGTTGTTACCGTAATCGAACACCTTCGCACCGTGCTCCTTGAACCATATCATGGCGGGCACGTGCTTTCTCAAGGATTTTCGAACTTCTTCCAGATATTTATCCGGATCGTTCTCGCGAAGTTCTGCAGCTTCTTCAAATGTGTATCCCGCAGGGATGTATCCGTTCAGGGGGTCATGGGCTGCGGTTTGGTCAGAGACCACATCGGGCACTATTCCACGGCGCACTAACTCGGGATAAATCTCCGCTGCATTGCCCAAAAGTCCGATGCTAAGCGGTTTTCCTTCCTTAAGGGCTTCGTCCTTCATCTTGAGCGCTTCGTCCAAGCTGTCTGTCCAAGTGTCCAAATATCCTCCATTTAGGCGGCGCTCTATTGCCCACTTGTTCACCTCTACGATTATTCCCACGCCGTTGTTCATGGTAATTGCTAATGGTTGAGCTCCACCCATTTCCCCAAGACCTGAGGAAAGAACCCATTTACCCGTCAAATCATGCTGTCCGAATTCTTTTCTTGCGACGGCATAAAGAGTTTCGTACGTGCCTTGAAGAATGCCCTGAGTACCGATGTAAATCCACGAGCCCGCGGTCATCTGCCCGTACATTATCAATCCTCTCTCTTCCAACTCGCGGAAGTATTCCCAGTTGGCCCATTTTGGAACTAAATTTGAATTTGCAATTAGAACGCGGGGAGCCCACTCATGTGTTTTGAAGACGGCAACGGGCTTTCCACTCTGAACCAAGAGAGTTTCATCGGTTTCCATCTCTTTGAGAGTTTTCACGATTGCATCGAACGCTTCCCAATTCCTCGCGGCTTTTCCCGTACCACCGTAAACGATGAGATGCGCGGGATCCTTGGCCACCTCGGGATCCAGATTATTCATAAGCAATCTCAGGGGCGCTTCGGTCTGCCATGACTTCGCATTCAATTTTGTGCCTCTTGGGGCTCTAATCTCCCTCATGGTTGGAAGCATGGAGAGATGGATTAAAAATTTTGCGTCATCCCCTGCGGGTTCAAATTTGGTTCAAATTTACATTAAAAAATAAATAGCATCGGGGCATACTCTTAGGGTGATGAGAATAATAGTTATAGCGTGTGAAAATGGAGGGTTGAGCGGTGAGTGAAAGATTACCAAACCAGTTTTTTCTCGTTTACTTTTCCAAAATTTCAGTTGGTATTGGAATAGGCATGTTTCTCATGTTCATTCTTCTTTCACTCTGGCATTCCTACAATTCCGCACTTATTGCATCCCTTCCATTTCTAATTATGTCTGCCGTGCCCTCTTTTCTCTCGCCCCTCGTCGGAACACAGGTAGACAAATACTCCAAGCATAAAATAGGAGTGATAGCGATATTCTCATCGCTGATTTTCCTGATTCCCCTTTATTTCACCTCAGATATTTTCTGGATTGTTTTCGTTTTCGTAGCCCTGATCATTTTTGAAAGTTACTTCAACATGACTTACACAATCTCAGTGCGCAATATCGTAGGCGATGAAAAATTGATGTACGCCAATAATCTGTGGGTTGCATCAATCGGAATCACATACGTTATTGCGTACATATTAGGGGCTTATTTTTACTCGTATCTCTCCTTCGAGGTTGCTTTGCTCATAGTTACTCTATCCTATTTCCTCGCGCTTATTCTGTGGCTCGTAGCAAAGGTTCCAGAAATTAAGAAGGAAAATAAAAGAGTGAAGTATTCCGAAATTTTCAAAGTTCTTAAAAGAAAACCTGCGCTTTTTCACCTGATTTTGCTCTATGACTTTGTATTTTTGTTTATAGTCATCACGAAAACCCCCGCATACATACCTTATTGCTTTGACCTTCTGAAAATGAACTCGTTCATGTACGGAATATGCAGCGGATTAAGCGCTTTTCTTTTCGCAATTGTTCCCCTGTCGATTCATAAATTCATAGATCCGAAAAAGGCGAAAAAGTACGCTCTCGAGTCCGTGTTCTTTGAAGGCTTGTTGACAATTTTTATTGCCCTTATTCCGATTTTGATTTACGCTCATTTTTATCAAATCACCGTATTCATCGCCATGATTATTCTCTCCACTTTTCCAGCAACCCTTGAAATGGACGGATTCATGACAATATTTCAAAAAGCAGTGTCCATTGATATACTTGGCAGATTCTCTTCCGTTCGCTCTATTTTCAGGGGCATTATAAACATCACAGCCATACTCATAGCCGGGTACTTGACGGATATATTGGGAGCCGTGGTTATTATCTTCGCTTCCGGTGTGCTGCTGTTGATATTGGTACCGCCCACACACATGGTTTTAAGAAAAATTAAAGTTTGATTCCCGCGTCTCCGAGGATTGATATACTTCTTCGCCATGTCCCAACTATGAACGAATGGGTTTACGCAAACTTGACGGATATAGAAGGAAGGATACACACAATCGCCCTGCCGAAAAATTATGAATCATTCTTCAAGAACGGAATAGGAATAGACGGCTCATCCATACCTGGATTCGCCAGCGTGAACAAATCGGACTTGGTGGCCAAGCCAGACATGGGAACCTTCGTGCAGATTCCTTGGAGAGAGAAAGAGTACTTCGTGCTCCTGAGCACCTACTTCTCGGGAAAGAGATTCGAAAAAGACCCGAAGAACATCGCTGCCAAGGCGGATGAAAAACTGAAGGAGATGGGATACACCGCTGTGCTGCGGCCTGAGATGGAGTACTTCGTTTTGAGCGAAAAGAAAGAGGGGAACACCCATTACTTCGAACCCCCCTACTCCGATGATACCTTCGAATATCGCAAAGAGGTGAGCGAGAACCTGCAGGAGATGGGAATCCCCCTAAGATATCATCATCACGAGAACGCTAGCGGACAAATCGAAATCGAATTGCTCTGGGTCGACACCGTTGAAAGAACTGCCGATTACGCTACTTACACAAAATTGGTGGCGAGGTGGATTGCGAAAAATATGAACTTAGACGTCTCGTTCATACCAAAAATAAGTCCAGAGTTAGCGGGCAACGGAATGCACGTGCATCTCTTCCTCAAGAAGAACGGGGAGAATGTGTTCAAAGGAGAAAACGAGATAAGCGAAGAAGCGAGGTATTTCATAGGCGGAGTGATGGAGCATATCAGGTACATGGCTGCGATAACCAATCCAACCATAACATCTTACAAACGCCTCTGCGGAGGGCTCGAGGCCCCGCGCTATCTCTCATGGGGTTACAGGAACAGGAGCACATTAATTCGGGTTCCTGCGAGAATGAAGGATATCGAGGTGAGAAACGCTGATTCAGCGGCGAATCCTTATCTCGCGTTCTCTTTGATTGTT
>JALWEL010000028.1:15645-17246 GCA_027014065.1 DHVE2 group archaeon | reverse complement strand
AGGTAATCTTCCACATTGCTCGCATCTTTGAGAAGAAGCATCACTCGCACCCCCTCAAAATTTCCACCGCCTTCTCGGGAGTTAAATCCCCGTAAATTTTTCCGTCGAGCATCATGACAGGCGAGTGCTCACAATGTCCGAGACCTTCAACAACTTTGAACGTGAATTTGCCATCATTCGTGGTCTCGCCCATATTCACCCCGAACTCTTTTTCGATTCTTTCAATAATTCTTTCCGAGCCTTTGATGTGGCAAACTATGCAGTCGCAAATCATCACCTCATGCTTCCCTTCGGGTTTGAATCTGAAAAATGAATAAAATGAAGCAGCATCATAAACTTCGCCCTTCTTCATGCCTAATTCCTTCGCGATAACTTTTATTGCATCCTCAGGGATATAGCCGAATTCGTCCTGCACATCGTGGAGAATTGCCAGAAGCTTTGAATCGTCATTCCCGTGTTTTTCTATTATGCGGAGCACTTTCCCGTCCATGCCGAGGTATTATCACAAAGTTATTTAGGTTTTGCGAAAGTCGCAAAATCTATCGGGAAAAATTTAATAACTTTTACCAACATAACCACTTATGGAACTAACCCGCAGGGGATTCAATGTGCAGGATTTGCCCAAGCGGATTATTGCCTTTATGGTGTTCCTTTTCATCGCCGTTATTTTAGTTTCCCTCGGCACCGACATTTTTTATTTCTTCCTATTTTTCAGCCTTCCCGGAATGCTTCTCTTTCTTCTGGCATTCTATATTAAAAGGTACGCGGGCGCGGCTGCGATTTCATTCATATCCCTCGTGCTCAGTGCGCTGATGGTCAATAGCAGTTGGAGCTGGTATGAGGAGAACCAAGCAATCAAATACTACCCCATAATAGTGGCACTGGATTTTTTCATACTAACCTTAATTTCTGCGAAGATGGCTTTATCCTCTACTAACAGCAAAGATGTTCTTCGAGAAAGGCTCTGGACCATAGTGTACAATGCGATTCTTTTACCTATTCTTCTCATCTCTCTGCAATTCACCACCGAGGTTCCATGCGGAAGCGCTCCACCGGAATTTATCCAACTCTACCTGCCCCCGCTGCTCGCCGTAATTCTCGCATTTATACCTGCTCTATTGGTCCCCGCAATTCACAAATGTAACTTAACAAATAGGAATTCTATCACAAATTTGGCGCTTTCCCTTCTGTTTTGGGGCATATACATGGCGTATCCTTCTTACGCATACATAGGCAGCGCGGGCATGGGCGCATGTTCTCGCATCTCTGGCACGCAACCCTGCACAACTTATATTTACACCGGTCTCTTAATTTACTTTGTTCTCACCACATTCGCCGGGCTCGCGCTGCTCTTAGGGAAATTTTTCTGCGGGAAATTAGGAAAGAATAATTCTTCTTAGATTATCCAAATCCTCTCGGGTGTTCACGTTGAAAAAAGTCTCCCTTGGCATTTCATCGGCGGGAACGAATTTCACCGCGGCGCATTTCTTTAGTCCGAGTGTAAGCGAGGTGGCGCCTTTCAAACATGACAGCGAGGAGGAAGAATAAATCGCATGAAGAGGCTCCAGATATCCCGTAGTTCGCCATTTAGGAACCACCGA
>JALWEL010000028.1:0-15635 GCA_027014065.1 DHVE2 group archaeon | reverse complement strand
CAAAATTTCCACGGCCTCCTTTTTAATCAGGGGCATGTCACCGCCGAACAGGAAGAACTCGGAATCGTGGGAAAACAGAGAAATGATGGAGGGGAGAATCCACGCCTCCCTGTCGATTATTATTTCAGCGTCCACGGGAAATGGGTATTTGGAGTAAATAACCACCTCGAGCCCGATTTTCCTGAGATTTTTGACAACCAAATCTATTAATCTCATGCCGGGAAGAACCTCGATTAGATGTTTCTTAGGCAAACGCTTGGAGTTTCCAACTAACACGTATGCTTTCACCTGTAAAGGAATTCGCTGGGTATTCAAAAGATTTATGCTCTCCGAAATCATCACCCCCGTATGAAAGATATGGACGATATGCTCAAATATTTAGGGATGAACTCCTGGGAAGAACTTTTCAGCGACATTCCAAAGGATGTGTGGAAAAAAGGAATAGATATTGAGGCCATGGATGAAATATCCGTGTACCGATACGCCAAGGAACTGGCTGCGAAGAACAAAGATATATTCGATATGCCTAATTTTCTGGGAGCGGGAATTTACACCCATTACATACCTCCGGCGGTGCTGGAAATCGTTGGTCGCTCTGAATTCTACACCTCTTACACCCCATATCAGCCCGAAATTTCGCAGGGAATGCTTCAGGTGCAGTTTGAGTATCAGAGCGTTATTGCCGAATTAACGGGAATGGACGTTGCCAATTCATCGATGTACGATGCACACACATCATTGGGAGAAGCTGCAAGGATGGCGTACAGAATAAACAGGAGAAAAGAGGTTTTAGTTCCGGAAAATTTATACTGGGAGAAGGAGAGCGTTTTGAAGAATTACATCGCAGGATTGGGGATGAGCATTAAGAAATACCCGCTCAACGAGCGCGGGATGGTCGCTCTGGATAAATTGCAGGAATTAATAAGCGAGGACACAGCGATGGTGTATGTGGAGAATCCAAATTTCTTCGGCGTGATAGATGAAGGCGTCGATGAGATAAAAGAGATGATGGGCAAGGCAATATACACCATTGGCGTGAACCCGCTCAGTTTAGCAGTTCTCAAGCCTCCGGCGGACTACGGCGCGGATATAGTTATTGGCGAAGGGCAAATTTTAGGCAACCCCATAAGCTTCGGCGGACCTCTTTTAGGAATATTCGCCACCCGCAAGCAGTACGTTAGAAAGATGCCGGGCAGATTAATAGGGGAAACCGTGGATGCTGATGGAAGGAGAGCCTTCGTTATGACTCTCCAGACGAGGGAGCAACACATAAGAAGGGGTAAAGCGACAAGCAATATCTGTTCCAACGAGGCTCTCTGCGCGGTGTTCAGCGTTGCATTCGTCGCTTATTACGGCGCAAACGGATTGAAAGAATTGGCGAAGAAAAACATGGACAACGCCCGTATGCTCATGGAGAAATTGAGAAATGCGGGATTCAACGCGCCCATTTTCGATGCAAAGCACTTCAACGAATTCTTGGTGGAGCTGCCAAAGAATCCGCACGAGATTTCTAAGGAATTGCTTAAGCATGGAGTTCATGGTGGCTTACCAATCAACGCCGGATGCTACCGCAACGTCCCGAATTCCATGCTTCTGGCAACCACCGAAATGATACGTGAGGAGGATATGGATAAATTAGTTAGCGCTTTAAAGGAGGTGTCCTAAATGTACCAGCAGGCGAAGTACGATGAGCCCCTTTTGAACGAGATAAAGGGCGAGGAAGAGAAAGAAATCAGCGTGGACGTTCCCGATAAATTAAAAAGAAGTTCTTTGAATATTCCGAATCTGGAAGAATGGCAAGTCGTGAGACATTACACCCGGCTATCGCAGATGAACTACGGAGTGGATATAAACACCTATCCCCTCGGCTCATGCACCATGAAGTACAATCCAAAGCTCAACGAGGAGATAGCGAAATGGTTCTCGTACCTGCATCCGTATCAAGAGGAGAGCACTGTGCAGGGTGCATTGCAAATAATGTACGAATTGCAGGAGATGCTGAAGAAAATCACCGATATGGACGATTTCACCCTTCAGCCAGCGGCGGGAGCGCATGGAGAATTCACAGGCATGCTGCTGGTGCGCGCTTACCACGAGTACAAGGGCGAGCTGGAAAAGAGGAGAAATGTCCTGCTTCCTGATTCTGCACATGGTACCAATCCCGCAAGCGCGGCAATGGCGGGATTCAACGTCATCGAAATACCATCGAATGAGAAGGGCATGGTGGATTTAGAAGCTCTGGAAGCGGCAACGGACGATACAACTGCTGCGTTCATGATTACAAATCCAAACACGCTGGGCATATTCGAAGAAGAAATTTTGGAGATTGCAAAGATTATGCACAAAAATGGTGCTCTGTTATATTACGACGGCGCCAATCTCAATGCCATAATGGGCATCACCTCTCCGGGAATAATGGGATTCGACATCGTTCATTTGAATCTCCATAAGACCTTTTCCACTCCGCACGGCGGCGGTGGCCCCGGGAGCGGGCCAGTGGGAGTTCGCGGAGAGTTAGTGGATTTCCTGCCCGTACCGATTGTGCGCTACGACGGAGAAAAATACTACTTAGATTACGATGTGAAGCACACAATCGGAAAAGTGCGCTCTTTCTACGGAAACTTCGGAGTCATGGTGAAAGCATGGGCATACATAAAGCGCCTCGGCGGCGAGGGATTGAAGAACGCAACGATAAGGGCGGTGCTGAACTCCAACTACCTGAAGGAGAGAATTAAGGGATATTACGAATTACCGCACAAAGACCTGAGAAAGCATGAGTTCGTGGTGAAGCCGAAGAACGCTCGCGCTTTAGATGTCGCTAAGCGACTTTTAGATTTCGGCGTGCATGCTCCCACCGTCTATTTCCCTCTGATCGTGCACGAAGCGCTGATGATTGAGCCCACCGAGAGCGAGAATAAAGAGACGTTGGATAAATTCGCGGACATAATGATTCAAATAGCAAAAGAGGCGGAGGAGAATCCCAAACTATTGGAAGAGGCTCCGCACAACACCGCCATTAAGAGAGTGGACGACGTGTTAGCGGCGCGCAAGCCCGTGCTCTCGTGGAAGGACAAAAGATAATTCCCTATTTTTCCAATTTTTTGGTGGGCAAGAATTTACTACGAAAAACTAAGAAAAACTTATATACCATCCCGCGCATCTATTTATATGAAAAAGGTTCTGCTCTCGGGCATAATACTCATTCTCGTAGCTTCAATTTTTTTCGTTCCTTCATCTCGGGGAGCGAGCGGCGGGGATATAGAAATATTCAGCGATTTGCAAATTTTAGACGTTGGTGACGTTTTCGGGGGGCACATCACGTGGGTCATTCACGGCGAATACGCGAAGGAACTCAGAACTGCAATAGGAGAGAAATACGGAGTAAGCAGGATAGATTTGGGCACAGCATCAAAGTATTTCAAACAAGAGTTGGAGAGAGTTGTAGAGAATAACCGCTTCGGCTGCGGCTATCTTGCGTTTGTTAGAATTACTCGGGCAGACCCGTTGCACGACGACACGCAGGGCATACTCAACAATCCTGATGATGTGGCCGGCCTGATAGGCCCTGTAAACTCAACTTCAGATATTACCCTGAGAATGCTCATTCGCGGAGAGCCCATGGATGGAAGGCATTTCGCGGTCACAGACAACCTCACCTTCGCGCCCTTCTATGCACTCGTGAACAATCAATCGGAAATCTCTAAGTTCGATTTAAATTCCGCCAGTGTTGAGAAGCATCATTCAGAGATTCTGGCTGGACTCGGGAGCTTGAATTACCCCTCTGGATTTTTCACCCTTCGCCTCATCTTGGGGCAGTACGTATCCATGGGGGGAGAGTGGATAGAATATTCTCCGTTCGACCCTCTGAACTCCCCACTCATTTTATTCGTAATCTTTGCCGCAAGCGCTTACTTGATTAAAAAATTCTCCGAGGTCATGGGCAAGGAGAAAAGGGGAACACTCAGGGAGAGAAAAGCTAAAAATTTTGGAAAC
Source organism: DHVE2 group archaeon (assembly GCA_027014065.1). Classification (GTDB taxonomy): domain Archaea; phylum Thermoplasmatota; class Thermoplasmata; order Thermoplasmatales; family Aciduliprofundaceae; genus JAADDK01. The sequence continues at coordinate 11,642 of JALWEL010000028.1, read as the reverse complement.
GTAATGAAAATAATCCTCTTCGCAATTTACCTCCTTCTGCCTCTCTACGGAATATGGTACATGGTGATTGTAGGAATCTCGCTCGCTGGCAGCTATTTCGGAATGAAAAAGATTTACGGTTCATAAGGGGAGTAAAGCTCATGCTCCACGCCTAAATGATCCAAAATTTTTCCAACAATGTAGTTCACCACATCCTCTATCCTCTGTGGTTTCAGATAAAATGCGGGCTCAGGAGGAAGTATGATTGCGCCCATACTGGATAGTTCGTACATTCTCTTCAAAACCACAGGGCTTAGAGGAGTTTCCCTGGGCACTATGATCAATTTCCTCCTCTCTTTAAGGGCAATGGAAGCGACCCGGGTTATAAGATTATCCCCTATTCCGCAGGCAATTTTGGAGAGAGTTGTAGTGGAGCACGGCGCAATGATTAGAGAATCAAATTTCGTTGTACCCGACGCTATATCCGCGCTGAGATCATCGTTGTCGTACACCCTATTTGCCATTTTTTTGACTTCATTCACCGAATATCCCGTTTCGTATTCGATTATTTTTTCCGCATTCTTGGATATTATTAGATACGCTTCCCCTCTGAGCTCTTCTAAAAGGCGAATGCCCAATACGGCGCCCGAGGCGCCTGAGATGGCAACAACGTTCATAGCAGATTATCTCATGCTATTTAATTAAGTTTTAGGCCCCTTCTTTCTCATTTAATCTCCAATTTTTCAAGCATATGTACAAACTTGAATTTCTGAAAATCGTTTGTTTTAGGGCCTTTCCTTTCAAAGATTTTAGTTTGTTACATCAAAGAGTGTAACAACACTCAAAAAGTTTAAATATATCATTTTCATGCAGATTATTGAGGTGAATACCATGAAATGGGGAATGATAGGAATACTAACAATCGGAATAATCCTGATGGGAGTGTACGGGGCCATGTTCGTTCATGGCGGAGAAGCGCAAGTTAGCACTTCAGCTTACATACTCAAAAATAACACCAAAGTAGACGAAATAATGCCCGGGGATGCTGTGAGAATTGCAGTTGCAGTGAAAAACACTGGCGATGTTCCCTTCGCCCTGAGCGGCCATTCGCCTGTGTATGCCTATGCCAACATATACAAAGAGACCACCTCCGGACTGGAAAAAGTCCAAAGCGTGAGTTTCAAGCCCAAATATGTGATGTGGCATGTGGTGAACATCCAGCCCGGAAAAACCTACACAGCATACATAGACTGGAACGTTCCAGAGAACGTGAGCGGAATACTTCACATAGAAGCATGGGCCGGAAGCGCACCCAAGACCAACTTCACAATAAAGGTAGTTAGCGAAGAAGCAAATAAGATGTACGATAACAGTGATGTGTACATATACACAGATGCATTGGTGTACTACCCAGGAAATGTGGTTCACATAAAGATAGTGAACTATGGAGACTCTCCGGCAATGTTCGGCTCCGGGTTCTTCGTAGAGAACGACTACGGAGAAAAAGTTACCGAGAAGGCATGGAAGAATATGATAGTGCTCCAGCCCGGAGAATCCGTGGAATACACATGGACAGTGCCTGACAACATCGACTCAGGATGGTACTACGTATTCAGCTTTGCTAACAGCAACTACGAGACCATCTACATTTACTAATTTTTTTCACGATGACCCCACCCTTTCTTATATCTCCATTTTTTCGCCATTTTTCAAAATTTTAACTTTATCGTAATTTTCTGAGAACCACTCGGGATGCTCGGTGTGCACAGGTATTATTACCTCTGGGTCGATGGTATCAATTATTCTCATCAAATCCGCGGGAGAGACATGGCCAGAGGCATGATATTTTTTATCGAATTTCGCCTCCTCTCCTTCCATCCAAAATCCAACCGGCGCCAAGTTGTATTTTTTCAACCAGTTAGAGAGAATTACAAAGTCAAGCCTCATGTCCTCATCGAAGGCTTCAGTGGAAGAATACAGGTATATCCCGCCTCTCGGTTTGATATCCATCATGTTGGGCATGTCGTAGAGTGAAAACGCCAACATATAACTGTCCGGATCTTCCCTTACTTCCTGTGCACTGACGTAGTGAGATTCCCATTTGTTTTCCCTGTTTTCATCGACACCTATCTTCTCTCTCTCCCCTCTCAAATATTTCTGCCACCACTTTAAAGAGGTGTTCGGTTTATCATAAATCAGTAGGTTGTCCATATCAATCTCTAATCCGACAGCATTAAGTCCCTCAATCACGTACGCATCCTTCTCCGTTATTACCATTTCTCTTCCCAAACTTTTAGCTATCTCCGAGAAATTTTTGAGTCTCTCGAAGTTCCTCGTTGAGAAGTCGACTATCACTATCCCTCTCGAGTTTGCTATAACCTCTGAACAATTTTCCTTTACCTCCCCTTCGGTTATTGTCTCATGCTCCTCCTTCTCGGGATCAATGCGGGTTCCCTCTATTATGAGCACTGATGCGTTCCTGGCCATCTCCGCAAATCCCATTGATTTTTCTTTCCTTTCCCCGTGCAATCTTATATCTCCGGTGTATGCTATCTTTGCCGATTCATCTTCCACCACGAACCCTACAGCTCCATATATGGAATGGTCAACTGTGTGTGCGCTAATAGTGAAGGGCAAATCCCCATAGGAATTGGAGAGTGTCTCATATTCAATATTTTCCTCCACGTACTCCATCCTCCCCTTGTTGTTCTGCCATGTAAGAAAATTAAGAAGCTCTTCATTGGGTTTTTCGGTGAATATTATTTTCCTCAAAAGCATGTATTTTCGAGCCCCTTCCTCGCTCTTCATTTTCCCACCCGTGCTCTTTACTATTTTCAAAGGTTTCTCACTATCCAATTCTCTTCTCGCATCATATAACGCGGAGGGGCCTATTTGAGAGTTGTTGGCGTCCTGATACGCTTTGATTATGGCTATCGTTTCTGGAGATGCAACAATTGGTTTTTCGAAGTCTATCCATCCAACCATACCGTAATGGTCCATATGCGCATGAGTAACTAGAACCGCCTCCAAAGGTATTTTTTCCAAAGAATCCTTCAGATTTTCCGGATCAATATCCTCCCTGTACACATTCACAGGAGGAAGCATACCCATCTCCACTGGGTCATTCAACCCTCTTGAATCCCGCATCTCTAAGAAATTTCTGAAATAGAGATTGTTGGTGGAGAAATTGAACCCGAAGTCCAGAAAAATCCCGTGCTTTCCATCTCCCACATATATTTTGTTTCCTCCTATTGTGATTGCCCCGTCGTATATCTTAATGAACATACGAAGAGATTTTCTCGGGTGTATTTAATGCTTTTTGCGAATATTCGCCGCTCTAAATTTTACATTTCCCACCAAGAGTTGAAAAATTTAAATACTGGTTCCATATCACATATACCTGTGCCGCCGTAGCTTAGTAGGCTGGAGCGGCCGGCTGTTAACCGGCAGGTCCCAGGTTCGAATCCTGGCGGCGGCGCTGTTTTATTCATTTTCTTAACATATCTTATTTTGATTTTTAGCTGAAAATGAACATTATCAAAAATGATAACGTTTTTATCTCGCTTTTCCATTCACCGTATGGGGAATGGTGTATGATTCGGAAGCCGTATCAAGCTGAGCAGATAATAATGCATCTTTCGAAGTACAATATTCAGGAGTATGAATTCGGAATAATCGCACCATACGAGATCACGCAGGAGGGAATCGCCAAGGCTCTGGGAATCGGAAGAAATAATGTGCCGAGAATTTTGAAAAAATTGGTTGAAAAGGGATACGTGGAAGAGAAAAAGGCGCACGTGGAGGGAGCTAAGCACATAAGAAAGGTGTACATTCTCACTCCAAAGGGATTTTTGCATCTCAAAGAGTTAATGGAAAAATACGGATTAGGAAAAGATAAATAATTTGAAAACATCATACCCATGAATGAAAATTTTCGACGACGGGAAGGTGCTGGAATTCCGATTCTCCCCAGGGAACACGCTTCTTATAGACAGAAATGAAAAAATGATAAAATACAAAAAGCAAGAAGCAAGTTTCAAAAATGTAAGGGGATTTTGGAAAAATTATGTTATAAGAAGAAAAAAGAAACGTTATTATGTGGTTCTCCTTACTCAGAAATGGATGGCTCCCATCACTCCGGAAATGGACGAGTACGATGTGGACGAAGTCATCCGAAACCTCATAGAAATATTTGGAGAGGATAAATATGCGCGATGAATTGAAGAATCTTGCGGATGTGTTCTTTGCGAAAATCGTGGAACCAGCGTATAAAATCAATCTCAGCTGGGTGCGCAGAGAATTGATGAATTTAGGCATAAAAGATGAGAACATTGACCATCTCTACATAATAAACGCCCCGCTGAGCCGCGAGGTGTGGTACTACGTTTTCGTGAAGCTTTACGAGGAGAAAAAACTGGATTCTTTTTTGAATTTGCTCTTAGAAAAAATAGGGGCCATTAATCTCGGAAAACTAACCGAGAATTTGGACGCTGTTGGCCTCTGCTACGACGGAAGGTTCCACCTTAAAACGTTCAACATCGTGGTCTTAGTTTCCGGCAGGGGTACGAATCTTCAGGCGATAATTGACGCTGTTGAATCCGGAGAAATCAATGGAAAAATCGTCGCCGTGATTTCCAACAAAAAAGGAGCGTACGCGCTGAAAAGGGCCAAGAAGCACGGCATCGATTCCATATATCTTCCTGCGAAGAAAGGAGAAAAAAGGGAAGATTACGACAAGAGACTCGCCGAAATAATCGATGAGAAAAAGGCGAATCTGATAGTTTTAGCGGGATTTTTGAGAATTCTGTCCCCGTGGTTCGTGAAAAAATACGAAAATACGATAATCAACATCCATCCCTCTCTGCTCCCCGCTTTCGGCGGAATTTATGGGTTGGATGTTCATCGCAAAGCACTCGAGTACGGGGTTAAAGTTTCAGGGTGCACTGTTCATTTCGTCACCGAGAATGTGGATTCGGGGCCAATTATTGTTCAAAAATGCGTGGAAGTAATGGACGAAGACACGCCGGAATCCTTAGCGGAGAGAGTCCTCGAGAAGGAGCACGAGGCGCTGGTGGAAGCGATTAAACTCATATCGGAAGGAAGGGTGAAAATCGAGGGAAGAAGGGTCATCGTTAAAAGGTGAAGGTTTTTATTCTTAAACACAATTACATGCCGGTGATATCATGCCACGCATTGGTATAATCGGAGGTTCTGGTGTGTATGGGGTATTTACTCCCAAAAGAAAGGTGAAGGTTCAAACACCGTACGGTATTCCTTCAAGCGATGTGGAGATAGGAGAGATAGAAGGGGTGGAAATCGCGTTCATACCCCGCCACGGAAAGGGGCATAGGATCCCTCCGCACAGAGTGAATTACAGGGCGAATATTTACGCGTTGAAAACCCTCAAGGTCGAGAGAGTTATAGGAATATCTGCCGTGGGTTCCCTTCAAAAAGAATTCAGGCCGGGTGACATCGTGATTCCTGACCAGTACATCGATTTCACCAAGAAGAGAGAATACACGTTTTACGACGGACCAAAGGTGGCACACATCAGCATGGCCGACCCGTTTTGCCCAGAGCTTAGAAAAATTTTCATAGAAGTGTCAAAGTATTTCGAATACTACCTGAACTACAAAACTCACGATAGGGGAACGTACATTTGCATCGAGGGCCCCAGATTTTCCACAAGGGCAGAAAGCAGAATGTTCAAGCAATTCGCTCACATAATAGGAATGACTCTCGTCCCTGAAGTGCAGTTGGCCCGGGAGCTGGAGATGTGCTACGTGAATCTCTCCACCATAACGGATTACGACGTGTGGGCCGAGCATCCGGTGACCACCGAAGAAGTCATGACTATGATGAAAAAGAACGAGGAAAAGGTGAAAAGGATTCTCCACGAGGCCATACCGAGAATCCCAGAGGAGAGAAACTGCCCATGCAAGGATGCCCTTAAAGGCGCGGTGATATGAGCTCCAAAAATACGGGACTTGCAAGAAAATCTCTTTTTCTTTTATCATACAATGTATTCGGGGGAGTTCTTGGATACATTACCATGTTCTTTGCACTGAGATTTGTGGGCCAAACCCCATGGGGTATTTACGGCTCCGCACTTGGTATAGCGGGGCTTTTAGGAATCATAGCCTCCCTTGGTGTGGACGCGGCACACATTAAAAAAGTCACTCAAAAGAAAAACAAAGAAGAATGCCTCGGAGCGTATCTGATCCTTAAGGGTTTTTTGGGGTTGCTGTTTCTCCTTATTTCGTTTGGGGGCTTTTATATATTGGGAAATTACTTTGGATTTAGTTTCGAATCACCGTATTTAAAAATGGCAACGTACATCGCCATTTTAGCGATGTTGCTCTCGTCCATATCCACTATTTTTAGTACATTATACAGTGTAAAACTTAATGCAAGAAGAGCCGTTACTCCTTTATTCATACAAACCTTGGTTCAAGATGCTCTCATAATAATTTTCGCCGTGTATTACAAATATTATCAAACAATACCCAAAGAATTTTTAGGTGTTCTTTTCACCTATGCTTTCTTAATAGGAATGTTTTTAAAGCTCTTGATTTTCATAGCATGGGCAGGTAAGGAAAACTACAAAGTAAAACTCCCAGAATTGAGCTTATTGAAGGAATATATCTACTTCTCAATACCCCTAGCATTGTTGGGAATTGTGGGCACCATACAGGCATACACGGACAGAACAATGCTTCAATTTTTCTGGAATAGTACCGAGGTGGGCGGTTACTTTTCAATTCAAAAATTATCAATTTTCATAATTTACATGGGTTCCTCTGTTAGATTCTTTTTATATCCCACCCAATCAAAATACTATGAAAAAAAGAGCGAAAATTTATTTAAAGTAACCCTTAAAGCTGAGAGATACCTGTCCCTTCTAAGCGTTCCCTTTGTGTTTTTTACTTTTGTAATGGGTTCAGAAATATTGAATCTGTTTAACTCTTCACTAATTGCGTATTCTTCCGCTTTAAGTATATTGATGATTTACGCATATTTGAATGTTATAAATGGCCCATACAGCTCTTTGATGACTTCCGCAAACAAACCAAACGAAGTGATGAAAGTTGGAATAATTCAAGCCACAGCCAACGTATTTCTAAATACAATATTCATACCGAGCTCGTTACTTGGAGTACCCCTCTTAGGGTGGAAGAGCACGGGCGCTGCCCTTGCCACACTTCTATCGTTCTTAATAGGCTTCTCGTATTTGCGCTACAAAACCCGCAAAATCCTCAAAATAAAATATGAAAAACGCATATTGTACCACCTATTCTCCGGTTTGCTTGCATCAATACTCGTGTATTTCATCAACTACATCTTTGGACCATTTTTAACATGGTACATGATTTTAATTTTGTTTGGAATTTTCGTAATATTTTACACCCTGCCCCTCTTTTTGATACGGGAAATCGGAAGGGAAGATTTAGAGATGGCACTGGAAATAGTTCACCTAAAAATAAAGAAATGATTCCCTGCTCTCTTTATAAAATCTACACAACCATTTTATAGCCAGTTTAAATTATCTAAATAGCATGGGCTTTGAAAATATGAATAATTCGAAAGATTTCGGCGAGTCACAGAAAAATACCCCCAAGATTTCCATTTTTATTTCAGACGGTGGAGATCCGCGGTTACCTAAGCTTGTGGAGACCCTTAAAAATTATGGAGTTTATGAAATTCTCACTGAGAGAGAGGGCACTGTTGCTGAAAGTAGAAATAAAATGTTTCAAAGATCCCACGGAGACATCATAGTATTCATTGACACTGATCAAATGCCACCAAACAGAGAGTGGCTTAAAAAACTCACGGATCCCATCATTGAAGGAAAATGCGACTTCACGTGCGGGCCCACAAAGCCGGCCCCAAAGCCGTATTACAAAAGCAAATATTTAAAATATTTTGAGATTTCTGAGAGAAATCTGTACAACCGTGCGCGCGTGGATCCCACCATTTTCCCCATGGGCAACAGCGCATGGAGTCGTAAAGTGTTTGAAACATTGCTGAAAAAGGATGGATACGTGTTTGATGAGAGATTTAGAAGAGGGGGAGAAGATTACGATGTGAACATAAGGGCAATCAAATACGGATTTAAAGGAATGTGCGTAGAAGACGCATGGGTTTATCATGACCAATCAAACATAAACACGTTGGGAAAGATAATAAAGAAGAAATTCAAATACGCGAAATGGGGCGGCGTTGCATTATTGAAAAACAATTGGATCAAAAAGAGAATAAAAGTAAAATATCCGGTTGAAAGACACTGGATAGACATTTTATTTCAGCCCATGGCCATGCTCTACGGACTAATCTCAGCTTATATGGAGTGGAAAAAATGGGAAAAATGAAAATAATTCAGGTAAATCCTGGGCCAATCCCAATTCCCCCCACGAATTACGGAGCCATCGAGAGGCACATATATTATCTGTACAACAATCTGAAAAAAATAGGAGTTGATGTCAAAATAGTAAACGCAAACCCTCCCGGAAGTCAGTATAAAAGCATAATTAAGATATTAAAAGATTTGAGAAGGGAAGATTTCGATTTGGTGCACACCCACGGGAGTTTTGTGTCGGGAATTGTTTCTCCCCTTTATCCATCGGTGTTCACATCCCACACACCTGCATGGGTATCTGAGAAGGATATAAGGGATCATTGGGGGATGCTCTGGGAAACCATGGCCGTTAAAACAAGCAGGGGAGTGATTGCTCTTACACCTCAAATAGAGAAAGAGATGGAAAGATTCAAACCGAAAAAGATAAGAGTAATACCCAATGGCGTGGATTGCAATAAATATCATCCCGATTTTTCTAAAAGAACGGGTAAAAGAATTGTTTCCGTGGGAAAAATAGTACCCCATAAAAATTTTCACGTGTTGGCTAAAGCCACAAAAAATACGAACTACGAGGTTATTTTCATAGGTAAGCCCGAAAACAGAGAATACATAAACCTATTGAAAAAAATAAACCCCAAAATCAAATTTATGTTCAACGTGAGCGATGAAGAATTGATCAACGTGTTGTCAACCTCAGACCTGTACGTGCATCCAAGTAAAAAAGAGGCTTTGAGTATCGCGGTGCTGGAGGCCATGGCGTGCGGGCTCCCGATTTTGGGCTCTGAAATGTGCCAATTTCAAGTGGTTGAAGGTACCAACGGGTTCATCGTGAAGAAAGAAGAGGATTATGAAAAAATGATACGCTACATGATGGAAGATAAATCTCTCCTAATAAAAATGGGTAAAGAAAGCAGAAAATTAGCGGAGCAAAATTATGACTGGCCGGTCATCGCCGAAAAAGTTAAAGAATATTATCAAGAAATAATAAAGTAAAACTAAAAAATAGGAAAATCATTAAAAATAGCCGGTATATTATCCCAATATGAACGATGTTGTTTCTTTCTTAGTACGCACAGCCAATAGGGTTATTCCAAAAAAGCAAAATCAAATAGTGTTCGTTAGTCACCCCGATTTCTCAGACAACCCGCGCGCTTTGTTTGATTTTTTGTTAAAAAATAAGGAGATTTCGAAGAATTTCCAGTTGGTTTGGGAAGTAGCGGACAAAAAGGTTTTAGAGCAATTGAGAAATATGAATATAAATGCGTATCTTCAGACCAGCGCTAAAGGAGCATGGGAGTTCATGAGGTCAAAATACATCGTTACCTCGCATGGAGATTACATAAATTACAAAGCAGGGGGCCAAATACTGATAAACTTAGGGCATGGAATGGCTTTGAAATCGGCGGGATTATTGGACAAAACCGAAGAAAAAGAAGTTAAAAAATGGTTTTTAAAGAGATGGAGAAAGGGGTGCGACGGCATAATAGCCACTTCCAAAATCATGAAGCACATACTTTCATCTTCGTATTGGTTCGATCCCCAAAAGGTGTATATTACGGGGCAACCGCGAAACGACAAATTGTTCACGGAAGACGGAAAGAAAAATCTGGAAAAAATATTGAACATGGATCTATCTAAATTTGAGAAAATAGTTCTTTTCGCGCCCACCTTCAGAGTTTGGAGATCCAGAAATTCAACCGTGGGCAATCCCAGAGAAAACATTCTTGGATTTAAGGATTTCAACATGGAAACTTTCTCTTCCTTCCTAAAGGAAAATAAAATATTGTTCATACTCAGATTCCATCCGGAAGAGGAGGCTTTGTATTATAACGTGGAGTTGGGAGACAATATTGTATTGCTCACCTCGGAAATGATTATAAAAAATTTACTTACAATATACGATTTTCTCAATGCAATAGACGTACTGATAACCGATTACTCTTCCATTTACTACGACTTCTTGATTTTAGATAGGCCCATGCTCTTCGTCCCCATAGACAGGGAGAAATACGCAAAGGAAAAAGGTGGTTTCTCAGTGGAGCCCTACGATTTCTGGACCGCGGGGCCAAAAGTTTACACGTTTAAAGATTTCATTAAAGAACTGAAAAAGTGCGTGGATGATCCGAATTATTATCACGAAGAAAGGGAAACGATCAACAAATTAACGAATAAATACAGAGATGCAAACTCGTCCGCAAGGGTCTGGGAGCTCCTTCAAAAATTGAGTAAAAAAGAATCCGTTGACGAGTTTGTTTATTAATGAAAATTTTTTATATCTCCGCCTTATTGTCGTTTTCGGTGTTTAAATGAAAAACGTGGCAGTGATTTTGGCCGGCGGAGTGGGTGAGCGATTTGGTTCGGAGATCCCAAAGCAATTTATAAAGTTAGCAGGTAAACCGGTGATCATTCACACACTTAAAACATTCGAAGAGCACCCACTTATTCACGAGATATACGTCGTGGTTCCAAGGGAACATTACAGTTATGCAATAGAGCTTATCCACAGATACGAATTCAAAAAAATCAAAAAAATTTTGATAGGGGGAGACACGAGGCAGGAATCTTCTAGAATTGGCGTTTTTGCATGCGGGGAAGATGTGGACAACATACTCATACATGATTCGGTGAGGCCATTCATCTCCAAAGAAATAATTACGAATGTCATCGATGCGTTAAATAAATATCCAGGTGTTGACGTGGCAATTCCATCTCCGGACACCATAATAGAAATTTCAAAAGAAAACACCATAGAAAATATTCCTCCGAGAAACATGCTGAGACTCGGTCAAACCCCGCAGGGATTCAAAAGAGACGTCATAATGAAAGCACACCAAATGGCACTGGAAGAGGGATTCAACAAAGCCACTGATGATTGCGGATTGGTTCTCAGATACAAATTAGGAGATATATACGTGGTAGATGGTTCCGAGTACAATATAAAAATCACGAGACCGCTGGATATACATCTGGCAGATAAAATATTCCAGCTAAAACACATCAAAATCTCTGGAAAAATCGATCCCCATGTTAAAGAATTTGTTAAAGGGAAGGTAATTGTTGTTTTCGGAGGAACCAGCGGAATAGGGAAAGACTTAGTGGATTTGTGGAATAATTTAGGGGGCTTCGCGTATCCTTTCTCCCGCAGGAACGGTGTGGATATAACTAAATCGAAAGACGTTAAAAACGCTTTGAAGAAAGTTTACGAAGAAAAAAATAGGATAGATGTGGTGGTATGCACCGCTGGAGTTCTGAAGTTGGAATTCTTCGATAGAATGAGCATGGATGAAATAATGGATGAGATTAACGT
>JALWEL010000027.1 GCA_027014065.1 DHVE2 group archaeon | reverse complement strand
CAGCACTCATGCATGAGCCTAAAATTCTCTTTTTGGATGAGCCATTCATAAATCTGGATCCTGTGTATCAGAGGGTTATGAAAAAAGTTCTGGAAGATTTCATTTCCAAAGGGAACACCATATTCATGGCAACTCACATACTTGAAATTGCAAAGAAATTATGCACCCGGGTCGGAATAATAAAAGACGGGAAAATTGTGAAAATCGTGGAAGAGTTGGACAATTTGGAAGAGGTGTTTATGAAGGAGGTAGGCTATGCTGAGGTACTTCCTGATTGAAGAGTATCGCAGGCATTTGGCTATAGCAAAAAAATACTCTCTTTTCGTTTTTCCCCTCTACGTGATTTTCTTCACCTCAATAAGCGCCGCGTTCGTGGACGAGGTATTCAAGATTTTTCCGTACACATCGTTCATATACATAACGCTCATAAGCACATTCATATACGGGTTCGGCGTGGGCTCCTTCGAATTCTTAGGGAGAAGCATGGAAGGCTTCACCTTAGTGAACACATTCTCAATTCTACCTGTTAACGCGAAAAAGATGTACCTGTACGCGTTTTTGAGGGATGCAATTTATTACACCCTCCTCTTCATCCTACCAATGTTCGTGGGCCTTCTCATATCTATCCCATTTTCCCATTTCTCCGTGATTCAGATTTCCATATTCTCGCTCTCAATCCTCTTTTCCATGTTCCTCGGATACTCTACTTCTTATCTCTCATTCCCCCTCTACTATCGCTCTAAAATCGCCTATATTTCTTTTCTCACCGTTGTTTTCCTATACCTCATCCTTTCCTATTTCCACATCCTGCCCTTTTACGTGGCGGAGTTCCAAATCACAAAGAATCCCTTTTATCTCCTCATTTCCATCGGAGTCATTCTCTCTTTCTCGGGAATCGCGTATCTCCTGACTCCAAACGAACTCGTGGAGAGAAGAAAAGAAAGGGCAGAAAAACTGAAAAAATATCACCTCAGGTTTAAAGACATTATGCTCGCAAAGGAAATGATTGACGTGGTTCGCGGGGGAATCATAGTGAAATCCACCCTCACATATTTCCTGCCCATGATTCTCCTGTTCATATTTGTGAGGGTTCTCAACTCCATATCCTCAGGGGATATTTACACCCCTCTTTCTCTAACTGTCATGCTCTCCATATTCTCAACGGTGATTTACTCATGGCTCACCATAATGGACGATTATCACTATATGGCCATACTTCCCCTATCTCCTTGGGATATGATTAAAACTCATATGAAAGCCCATGTAATCATCGTTTCGCTCATCTCAATCCCTATAATTCTATTTCTAAATCTCAGCAATCCCGTGTTTCTCCTTCCTTCTTTTCTCCTGTTCTACCTCAACGTTTTTTATCTTCTCGCCATAACGGCATATTTGGCAGGATATCGAGTGACAAGTATGCTCTTTGACCCGGAAATCGTGATGAAGTTCAGCCTTTTCAGCGTGGTTCCGGGAATAATTCTGACAATTTCGAGCCTTAGATTAGAATGGATCAGCTACGTGGTAATCGGAGCCACCGCCGCATTTATGCTAATAATCGGAGAGATAAGCATCAAAAAGGGCAAGAAAAAATGGGTTTACTTCGATTAATCCTTCTTCTCCCTGTTGAACACGAAGTAGAGAACGAAAATCGAGGCAACTATAACTGTGATTGTGATATAACCCCCGTACTCGTTCCAGATCTCCTCCTGATTCATTCCAGGGTGATCATCTGGATCTCCGGGATATGTACCCGCGTTGAGCTCCTCGATATTGGTGTATCCATCGCCATCGGAGTCCAGATTCTTTATGTCGCTCATTGACTCGTTAACTAACTTGTAAAAGTTAGTCTCGAAATCCTTCAGGGTGTATTTCTCCATTGCCCTTATGAAGTCCAAGCCGTATGGATTAAGACCCTTGAGGGTTTTATCGAAAAACAGGTACTTGATTTTCTTTGACCAGTCATAGCTGTGGATAGATCCTTCTACTATGGGGAATATAGTTCCGGACCACACTTTACCAGTAATATTAGCGGAGGTTCCGTCGGAAAAGTAGAGGGTTACAGTCGGATATATGCTTTTCTCCTCACCATGGTTAGGTGGAAGCGCATTAGCAAATGTCACCAGTAGCAGCGAAATGGTCAGTGTCATCACGAGTATTGCCTTTCTCATCTTATTGGAGGAAGAACACAGAGTATTTAAAATTTATGAGCAAAAAAGAAAGAAAAAAAGAAGTGATGGCGGCGTCATCGTCTCTTCTTGATTGCCACGGCGGCAATGATGATTATCACCACAACTGCAATTATTATGCCCATGTACATTGGGTTGCCCATGATCTCGATTGGATTCACAGATTGGCTCTCCACATCCACTGTATGCTCTGAGAAGTGCGGTACATAAACTAATATCATGACAGAGTTCCCGTTATCAATCACCGCGTACTTCCCTTCACTTCCCCCGGCAAGAACATCATTCTCCGAAGTCATTCTAAGCGCATTTCCATCTAATTTCACCACTATCTTGTGCGATGAGTCGTACTGCATATCGCTCTTGTTCACATTAATCATAACGACTTTTCCCTCGTGGTTCTCGGACTCCACCGTTATCTTCAACCTGTTCTTTTCCACGTTTTGAATCTTGGCGTGGAATCCGTATGTGTAATTGGTGAAATCCACATATTTACCCACGTGTATCTCTCCACCGACTCTGCCCTCGCTTATTGCCTTTATTATTCTCTCTTTGAGCTGTTTCTGCATGTGCCATGCTCCGGTTCTTATGAATACGGCGCTTCCTCCCTTGTACGTGTAGTTGCCAAAGTTGAACTCGTTGGTGCCCAATTTCACCTCAATTGAATTCCCATTAACATCCGCATTTCCGGTGAACACCAGAATACCGTTGATTTCTCCGCTTATCGTTACGGTATGATTTCCTGTTTTCTCAGCGCTCAGCCCGTCGGCGAGCTTGTAAGTTATCGTGTCGCCTCCGTACACCACAATGTGAAGAACTCCGGCGGGATTATCATGGGAGTGAACGAACCTCCACATGTATCCGAATCTGTGGCCCATGTTGCTCCAGTTGAGCTTCATGCCCATCCCGTAGTAGAATAGATTAGAACCTTTTACCATCACGTTTCCCTGCGTGGCGTTCTCATAAGTTATCGATGAGAAGACCTTGGTTCCGTTCACCGCGTAATTTTTAATTTCCCCGCTGGTGGGGTTTATCTCGAATTTCACGAATTTGCCCACTGCCAAACCTGAGGTGTAATTGAAATGTCCCCATTCACTCATCCTTTCCATTCCGCCGTGCTCGCTGGCCGATGCGAAGGCTGGAATCATACCAACGAGGAGAAACAGCGATACAGCCATTATTATCCCTTTTTTCATTTTACATCACCAATTCAACATCTATAGGGGTATATAATTGATTTGTGGTACAATCTTCAAACATTGGTACATTCTTCGAATAAACAGATCCGAAAAAATTTAAATAAATCTAATCAATTTCGGTTATGTGAAAGAAATTAGGGAGAAGTACATAGAGAGGATGTACGAGTTGAAGAAAGAAAGGGGATACATTAGAGCGATAGAGCTTGCGAGGTACATGGGCGTGAAACCTTCGAGCGTCACCGAGATGCTCCAGAAGCTCTCCAACGAGGGGTATGTGAAATACGAGAAATACAGAAATGTGGATTTGACCGAGAAGGGCTTGAAATTAGCTGTGGAATTGGAGAAAAAGCACAATGCCATAAAGAAGCTCTTCATGCATTTGGGTGTGAGCGAAGACATCGCCAACAAGGACGCATGCGTCATAGAGCACATAATAAGCGACGAGACCGCAAAAAAGATAATGGAGTTCGCCGATTCTCTAAACAAATGATCGAAGAAAACGTTAGAAGGATTTTAGAAGAACTGCCCCCTCACGTGAGACTCCTCGCTGCGACCAAGGGCAGAAGCGTGGAGGAGATAGAAAAGGCCATAGATGCAGGAGTGAAGCTCATTGGGGAGAACTACGTGCAGGAGGCCGCAAAAAAATACAGAGAAATAAAAAAAGATGTGGAATGGCATTTCATCGGGCATTTGCAGAGAAACAAAGTGAAGAAAGCATGCGAAATTTTTCACGTGATAGAGAGCGTCGATTCGGTGAAGATTGCGAAAGAACTTGATAAGAGATGCGGCGCCATGGGAAAAATTATGCCGGTCATGATAGAAATAAATTCCGGGCGGGAGGAAAACAAAAAAGGGGTGTTTCCGGAGAATGCCATTAATTTGGCCGATGAAATAGTGAATTTAAATCATGTGGAATTAGTGGGGGTCATGACCATGGGTCCCGCCGTGGAGGGAGAGAAAATAAGAAAATACTTCAAAATCACCCGGGAAATTTTCGATTCCCTTCGAGAGAAATACGGGGTAAAATATCTCTCCATGGGAATGACTGATTCGTGGAGAATCGCAATAGAAGAAGGTGCAAACATAGTGCGAATAGGGAGGGGTATATTTGGACCACGCTGAGATTCGCCTGCACATATTGCATTTGAACCAAGACGACCCGAAAAAATGCACCGCCAAGAAGTTAGCGAGGTTCGGGTACGCCAACTTGACCACGAGAAAAAACAAGATTCCAGCGGGGAGCATAATTCTCTCGCCGTTCACGGAGCGCGTCGTTTCTCCGAAAGACAAAAGAACGGCGGAGCGGAGAGGGATAACGGTGGTGGACTGCTCTTGGGAACATGCTCGTGAGGTGTTTTGGAGCTTGCGTGGAAATTTCCGACGGTTGCCTTTTTTGGTTCCCGTAAACCCTGTGAATTACGGACATCCTGGAAAGCTGAGCAGCGCCGAGGCCCTGGCTGCGACGCTTTACATAATAGGATACGAAGAGCAGGCAAGAAAGCTCATGAGCATATTCAAGTGGGGCCCGAATTTCTTCGTGATGAACAAAGAGCCCTTAGAAGCTTATGCAAACGCAAATTCGTGGGAAGAAATTCTCAAATTGGAGAAAGAATTCATTTAATTTCTGCTCTTGATAATCTTCTTTGATAACCACGAGGGCAACCTTAATTAATTTCATTTCTATTATTTGGACAGATGAAAAAAGAGAATGTGCTGTGTGAGGCATGTCACAAAGCGTTTATCGGGCTCGTGGTCTTAGATGAAAATTTTAAGATACTTGAATTAAACGAGGAGATTGGAAAAAGGGGAGGTATAGACATCTCTAAATTCATAGGGACAAATTTTCTAAGTCACATAGTCCCCGAAGAGCGGGAAAAAGTAGAAGGCATGCTCAAAAAAGTTATGGATAAAAAAGAGGAAGGAAGTATAATAACGAAGATTCTCAGGCCCGATGGCCCATCGCTCTGGGTCACGCTAATCGCAAGAACTCTCGGAAAT
>JALWEL010000026.1 GCA_027014065.1 DHVE2 group archaeon | reverse complement strand
ATGGTGCCCTCATCTTCAAAGCTTGTTTCGGGAGCTTCCCCTAAGGATATGTCCTCGAACAATTCGCCTACTTCAACCGAAGGTACTTCCTCCTCCACGAGTTCTTCCTCTTCTTTGGGATTGAGCTCATCGTAAAGCATACTTATGTCTGCATCGTCGGGATACATTTCTTTTAATTTATTTACAATTTCCTTTGCTTCATCTACTTTCTCTTCTTTAAGAAGAATCCTGGCTTTGTTCATGAGGAGGTCTTTGTTTTCTGGGTCAAATTGCAGTCCCTTCTCCAAATAATCTCTGTCTCCAGTGATTGTTACCATTCTGTTGTAGGCCTTAATTAATTCGTCTTTATCCCCCTTTGCTTCCAGAACTTTGATGTATTTCTCCAATATGTCGATGTTTTCCGGCTGTATTTTTAGAACTTTTTGGAGAGCATCTTCGTTCTCAGGATCCACCTTCAATGCCTTCTGATATGCAGCCAAGGCTTTATCAAGCTGGCCTTGAATCCTGTAAGCATCTCCTAAAAGCAAATGCGCTTCTATGTTTTCCGGCTCAAGCTTGGCAGCCTCCCTTAGGCACACCAGAGCGTATGGAACCTGAGTGTTTCTCTGAAGCAAATCTTTTCCTATGTCCATCCAAGCCCTGAAGTTCTTCGGGTCGATTGTTTTAGCCTTCTCCAGAAGCTTGATTGCTGCGTCGAACTCCTTTAAGTTTATCATCTCTTCCCCTGCAGATGTGAGGAGCTCAGATAGTTTTTTCTTGTCGTTCTCGGATAATTTCGACACCTTGTCTATGTCTTCGGAAACCCACCTCAGAACCTTCCTGAAGTTAAATACCGCCTTCTCAGTATCACCCCTCCGGGAGGCTTCGAAACCCTCATTTATCACCTTTTCGTAATTTTTTAATATTCCCGAAATTTTATCTTTCTTCTTACCAAATAGTGGCACCACAACCACCTGCTAAGGTATAATATGCATATCTCTTATAAAACCTTCGCTTCTATTCTTCATAGTTATCAATGTATTTTTTATATAAGTCATCAAACAATATTGGTGCAACACCGTGTGCCAAGCGAAGCATCTCCTTTGCCATCTCCCTTATTTCCCATTGGGCGCTTTTGTCGCATCTCAGGATGATGAAATGCCGCAGTTCCCTCGCGTTCATGGTTATCACTATCTTCGTCTCCACCCCCTGCGGAAGGACGAAGCGGGCGTCTTCCTTTCTTATTCCCCCCTTCACCATTTTACGGTATAACTCAGACGCCCTTTCCAGTATCTCTAAGTATTCCTCCGAGAACTCGCTTTCCATAATTTCATTCGGAACGATAAATTTTGGATTTTTTAATTTCACGTACCTCTGTGATTGCTGTGTGTAACTTGCCAGTCTATGTCTTACCAATTGGTGAGTGCAAATCCTTGAAATTCCTTCCACGCGGAAGGTGAAGCAGGCGTGCTCGAATACGCTCTCATGCCCCAATTTTTTCAACAATTCTATGAGATTTTTCACTCTCTCTTCGTTTAATTCTTTAAAATGAGGCGCATGCGAGATTGCACCACTCTCCGCCACTAACTTGTCCACATTCCCCTCCCGGGGGAGAGAATAAGCAATTAGCTCCACTTTCAAACACTCCGAGCCCTTGCAGACTTCCATGGCGGGGAATTCCATTAATGATATAATCTTTTTCCGAAATCAAGCGAGAGTTTTTTCTATTTCCGAAATTAATTTTTTCGTTTTCTCCAAATTACTCATTTTAACTCCCATAATCGTGACTTCGCTGAAATCTT
>JALWEL010000025.1 GCA_027014065.1 DHVE2 group archaeon | reverse complement strand
CCCATATATTTACGCCGTGAATTCCTCAAATTTCATAGTTATGAACAACACAGGGGAGGTGATAAAAAAGGTAAATTTGACAGATGGTAAGGATGTGGCCGTAGGAAAGGAAGTGTACGTGCTGGATGGAGAGGAAGTGAAGCTCTTCGACTACTACGGGAATTACGAAGGAACAATAGCGGATTTTAGATTGAGCAATGCGATGAAAATATCCGCGGATAGCAATGCGCAGGGAGATTATCTATTGGTGCTGACGAGCTATGGTTCCATTCTCGTATACGACCATGGTGCCTACGTGGGAAGCATACCGTTGAGCGTGGAAGCCACAAACGTTGATCTCTACGGAAAGATATACATTTGCGGAGCCACAATGATTGCGTTGAACTCTGGCTATCGGGTGAAGATGGTGGATGAATACGGGAACGAAGTATATGGGTTTCTGTGAGGTGAGTATATGGGTCTGAGCACAAGTGCAACACACATAATATTCTTCATTGCCTCCGTGGTCATTGCAGGAGGATTCATAGGTGTCGCTGCAAGTGTGATACTGAACATATCCAACGGCATACAGGACCGCGGGGACATGATATCCCATCAACTATCTGAGGATTTCAAGATAATCAACGACCCGCAGAGAATGACAAATAACCCGGTGATTTTGTACCTGAAAAACACAGGAAAGATTGCTCTAAGCGTTCAGCATATCACAGTGCTGGTGGACGGAATCTCCGCCAATTACACATTGGGGGATGAGAACGTAACGTGGAACCCGGGAATCACAATTACGTTGTACGTGGATATGGAGCTGCAGCCGGGCACGCATGTTGTGAAGGTGATTTTAGAAGATGGATTATCCAAGAGCTTTACCTTCGAGGTGTAAGCATGTACCACATAAAGATTGAGAGGGATGAACTTCACAGCAAGCTCGGCGGTGGGATTCCTGAGGGATCTCTGGTGATAATCGAGGGAGAGGATGGAAGCGGAAAGAGCGCTTTAACCCAGAGGCTCGCTTACGGCTTCTTATTGAATGGGCACACAGTCACCATAATCTCCACTGAGCTCACCGTTAGGGATTTCATCAACCAGATGTACTCTTTGAATTACCCCATCGCCAGTTTTCTCCTGAGAAATCGGCTGGTTTTCGTTCCCGTTTACCCAATAATCGGCACCCTTCGAGACCGCAAGGATTTCTTGGGCAGGCTTATGGCATCTCCGCAGTTATTCAGGACGGATATAATAATCATTGATACCCTCTCATCTCTGGTGAAGGCGAGCTTGAAGGTTGAAACGCGTGCAATTCAGCTTCTCTCTTTCTTCAAAAAGCTGATGGCCATGGACAGAACGATAATTCTCACAATTGAGAAGGGAATAATTCCGGAAAACATACTGGCGCCGTTCAAGTCAGCGTCCAATCTCTATCTGGAGACAAAGATAAACAGAATTGGCGGGATAGTGAACAGAATAGCATTCGTAAGGAGATACACAAATGCACCTTCTCGCGTTGAGAATACAATTGCGTTTCGTGTGGAATCAGGTACTGGAATAATTCTGGAGATAATGGCCATATCATGAGGTGATGGAAATGGCGAGCAAGTTTGATGTTGCAATGAGCCGAAATCCACACCTCGCGGAGTACGTGAAAAAGATATCCGCGGAGCTCAAAGAGAAGCCGGAGTTCTACGAGCAGCTATCGAGAGATATGAAGGATTTGGACTGGGTGAATTTGATTTATCCCGTTGGGGATCCGATTTTCATTCACATATACGGAAGAAGAGCCGAAAGGAAATACAGGGTGATCCAACCTCAGCTCACTGATGAGGAGAAGAAAAAATTCGACAAAATCAAGGAACTGATATTCATAAAGGCCGGCTACGAGCCGCCCCACAAAACGAAGGAAGAGTTCGAAAAGCAGATTGAAAGGTTGCTAAAAGATTCAGTGGTTATGGTGAACGAGCCCACGCCATTCGAGGAGCCAAAGGGTTATTTGGCCATGTTCAAGAAGATAAAAGTGCCCGTTACTCAAGTTGAATACGATAAGATAGATTACTATCTAAAGAGGGATATAATCGAGAGCGGGCCTCTGGAGCCGCTTCTTCGAGATCCTTACATCGAAGATATTCACGCAATTGGTATAGAGCCCGTGCACCTTATTCATAAGATATTCGAGACCATGGAAACCAACGTTCAATTCGACACATATGACCAGTTAGATTCTTATCTCCGGGGAATGAGCGAGCGCATGGGTAGACCCGTTAGCACTGGACGACCGATAGTGGACGGTGCGCTTCCCGATGGTTCGAGAATAAACATCATTTACGCTGACGACGTGAGCATTAAAGGAGCGTCATTCACCATAAGAAAATTCGCCGCCGAGCCCCTCAGCGTTACTCAATTGGTCAAATGGGGAACATTTTCTCCGGAGATCGCCGCTTATCTGTGGATGGCTATCGAGTACGGAAAAAGCATATTCGTGTCTGGAGAGACCGCAAGCGGAAAAACTACCACGCTCAACGCAATTCTTCCGTTCATAAGGTACAATTACAAGGTGTTCACCGCGGAAGATACACCGGAGGTTCATGTGCCCCACGAGATATGGCAGAGATTACTAACGAGGGAGGCGGGCCCGAAGGAATCCCGCGTTGAGATGTTCGATCTGCTCAAGGCCGCTCTAAGAAGCAGGCCCAATTACATAATCGTCGGAGAGATAAGAGGAGAAGAGGGCAACGTTGCTTTTCAGGCGATGCAGACCGGCCACCCTGTCATGGCGACATTCCACGCAGCTTCCATCAAAAGAATGATTCAGAGGTTGAGCTCGCCGCCAATAAGCGTTCCAGTCACATTCATGGATAACCTCAACATCGGTGTGTTCCAGCAGGCAGTGTATCTGAAGGGGAGAGCGTTGAGAAGAGTGCTTTCCGTTGAGGAAATTTTAGGCTATTCTTCGGAACTGGGAGGTGTGATGACCAAATCCGTGTTCGTCTGGGATCCGCTTCGAGATGTTCATGTTTTCAGGGGCCTAAACAACTCGTACATTTTAGAGGAGAAAATTGCGCCGCTGCTTGGTTACTCGGATCCTCGTAGAATATACGATGACCTGTTCCTTAGAGCGAAGATAATCAAGAAGATGATCGCCCATAACATATTCCGGTATCGCGATGTGGTGAAGATCATATTCGATTTCCAGAAATACGGAAAGGAGAAATTGCCGTTTACGGTGTGATGCCCCATGCCCACCGTTAGGGAGAAAATATTCAGGCTGTATGCGTCTTTCGATGTTCCTTGGCGCAAGTACATACTATTTTACGTTATCCCTGCGGTGGTAACTACATTTGCAATAGCTCTATACATATTTGCAGTTTATCCGCACATCCTCTTCCCTCTTAATTTGGTAATTTACCTGATTCCTGCCTTCGGAATACTATTCTCCATGCTCTTTCCCCTGGTGAAAGGGGAGAAGAGGAAAAACGAGATTGAGAGGTACATGCATCTATTCATCACGAGAATGGCAGTTCTCGCATCCACACATCTTCCCAGAAAGGAGATATTCAGAATATTGTCGGAGGTGAAAGAATACGGTGCTCTGAGCGATGAGGTGGAGAAGATATACAATTTGGTGGAGTACTGGAACATGAGTCTGCCAGATGCAGCTCGCGTGGTGGCGAAGAGATGCCCCAGCATCATGCTCGCGGATTTTTTAGATCGTTTAGCGCACAGCGCCGAGGCAGGCGAGGATTTCGAGAAGTTTTTGGACAAGGAGAGGAAGGTTGTTTTGGAGACATACGCGATAAAATACGAAGCCTCGTTAGCACAACTGGACGTCTATAAAGAAGCTTTTGTGGCTATTCTCATTTCCATGCTGTTCTTCGCGGTGTTCGTCGCTATTCTCCCCATGTTTGCCAACATAGACGCGAAGATTCTGCTTTATCTAACCCTTCTCGCTTTCCTGGCCACGGAGAGCATAATGCTATATGCTATAAAGGTTAGATTACCACAGGACGAGGTGTGGCACAATCGGAAGGATGTTCGTGCACCCATGGACATCAAACTTCTGAAAACTCTTCCTTTCGTGTATATCTCCGTTCTTCTCATATTTCTATTGTCTTTCTCCCTTGGTTTATCCCTTTACCTGTCGGTTG
Source organism: DHVE2 group archaeon (assembly GCA_027014065.1). Taxonomy (GTDB): domain Archaea; phylum Thermoplasmatota; class Thermoplasmata; order Thermoplasmatales; family Aciduliprofundaceae; genus JAADDK01. The sequence goes on along the minus strand of JALWEL010000025.1, from coordinate 1,348 downwards.
CCATCTCATTGACACCTCTGTTTTATCCCGGGTACTTGGTTCATAGCGCCGAGAGCGATCTTATAAATTGCGATGAGAACTACGATGCATTCATTCGAGCCGTAGGAAGTTATGTGGAAGCTAAGGGAAGCGATGTGATGGCCATGGAGCGATTGAGAAAGCATGACTTCGGAAAATTAACGAAATTTATTGATACCCTCTATAAGAGGCTTCTTACGAGAATAGACAAGAAAAAGGCATGGAACTTCTTCGCGGGGGAAACGGGGAGCAATCTGATTTCAAAATTCACGGATATGTATGTGACAGGGATCGAGATGGGTGGCAATCCAACGAGGATATCGAGAATAATAAGCGACGCATATATCATGATGATCGGTCTGAGGAAGAAGAGATATCAATCGGCAACCAATCTCACGGGAATTCTATACGGCCTAATGGTAGGAATAGCATTTGCCCTCTACACAACTTTGGACCTCATGAAGATGATGGCCTCGATGATTAAATACTACCCAGTGAATCTGCAGCAGTACATCAAAATCCCTCTTCTCACGGCAAAGTTTCCAATAGCAACTGCAAATGTGGTATTTCTCTCTCTTTTGATAATCCACGCGTTAATATCTTCTATTATGATTAAGGTGGTGAGCGGATCTCACAAACACAGCATCTACCTGCATTTTGCCATGCTCTCGTGGATAGGGATCATAGTGGCTTACCTAACCGATTGGATAGTTGGCAAAGTTTTATCCTTCTGAACTCAGGGGGAAGTGATTCTGTACCACTTCAGCACTTTGCGGAACTGGATTATTATTGTTTTTATTGTTAGCTCTCCCACCAAATTTCCATCTTTGTCCACAACGGGCAATCTCCTTATCCGGAAAGCCTTCATTTTCTCCAAAGCCTCCTCTATTGTGTCGTTGGGGTGCGCCGCTATAACCTTCCTCACCATGATGTCTTTGGCAGTTAGAACATTTCCGAAAAGAAGCGAGCGAATGTCGATGCCACCTATGGCGTAGGGCTTAATCTTCTTAGGTGCCATAATCTCTAAAAGGTCCTTTTCCGTAATTACTCCCTTCAATTTCGTAGATCCTTTTTTTTCCACGATCCACACGTGTCTTCTTGCGGTCATGATTGAGAAAATGTCTTCTATGGGTGTGTCCAAGTACGCAATTGGCATATTCCAAACATCCTTTTTCATTATTGCATCAATGGGAACCTTGTAGAAGTGTTTAAGCACGTACTGGATATCCTCGTGTTTTTTTTCAGCCATGATTAGAATAACCGCAACGATATATTTAACTCTTTGCGTGGGTTAAAGATATATACTTTGTGTGCATACGAAGCATAGGTG